>JBEANV010000533.1:0-4599 GCA_041165285.1 Pseudomonadota bacterium
GGATCTTGTCCACGATGTCCATGCCTTCGACCACGCGCCCGAACACCGCGTAGCCGTTGCCGTCCTGCGAGTTGGGCTGGTCGAGGAAGGGATTGTCCTTCACGTTGATGAAGAACTGCGAGGTGGCGGAATCCGGCACCATCGTGCGGGCCATCGCCAGCGTGCCGCGGGTGTTGCTCAGGCCGTTGCGGCTCTCCAGCGGGATCGGGGCGCGGACCGGCTTTTCCTTCATCGCCGGGTCCATGCCGCCGCCCTGGACCATGAAATTGCTGATCACGCGGTGGAACACGGTGCCGTCGTAGTGGCCGGCCTTGACGTACTCGATGAAGTTGGCCACCGACTTGGGGGCCTTGGCGGCGTCCAGGTCCACGACGATGTCGCCCATCGACGTGGCCAGACGCACCTTCTCGGCGCTGGCGCCACCGCTGAGGGCCAGACCGAGGGCCAGGGCCGCTGCAGCGCGCACGAGCTGAGATGAACTCATTCCAACACTCCTTCTGAAAAGATCTTCCATTGTCCACGCTCGCGGGCCCAGTACTGGCGACGCAGGGTTCCGGAGGCACTGCCACGCAGCACCTCGCGGAAGGTGATGAACAGCGCGTCACTGCCATCCGCGCTGTCCAGGATCGTCAGGTCGAGCAGTTGGCGCTCCCGGGCGACAGCGCCCGCGACCTCCTTCGCGAGGTGGCGCTGCCACTCGGCCCAACCCTGCAGCCCATTGTCGAAGGACCGCGCATACAGCCCAAGCAGGCGCGTGGGGTCTGCATGCATGCGTGCCCGGCGCCAGGATTCGGCCAGCGCCATCGCCGAAGAGCGTGCCTCCGCCAACGACTTGGGGCTCACCCACTCCAGCCGCTCGGCGATGACCACCGGCGTGCGGTGCGGCACCAGGTCGCGCATCAGGCGCTCCATGTCGGAGTTGGACAGGACGATGCAACCGTTGCTGGAGAAGGGTGCATCGGCGTGTCGGTCAGCACGGGTGCCGTGCAGCCAGATGTTGGCTCCGGTGCGGCGCAGGCGCCGGTCGTGTTCGTTGGGATAACTCAGGGGCAGGGCGCCCGCGCCGTAGAAATCGCCCACCTGCCGGCTGTCGAGCCGGCCGGTGATGTCGTAGACGCCGAGCGGCGTGCGCAGGTCGCCTTCGTCCTGCTTGCCCACGCCAAGGCGGCCGATGGCGGCGTAGAGGCTGGCGGTCGGCACGAGCTGCCCGGCGCGGTGCTCCAGCACGAACAGCCGCGAGCGCAGGCCGTCCACCACGACCACCTGGCGCACCGACGCCGGCAGCAGCAGCGCCTGGCGCGGCACGGTGCCTGGCGGGGGTGGCTGCTGCCAGGCGGACAGCCGCTGGCGGGCTTCGAGCTGCAGCGGTGCGATCTGCCGCTCCTGAGCGCCGGGCACCTGCGCCGAGCCACGCCCGAAGCCGCGCAGCACGCCGCTGTGGGCCAGTAGCAGGTCGCCGTAGACCAGCTGCGCCAGCGTGAAGCGTGGCTGGTCCTTCACCAGGGACTCGGCGGCGTCGAGTGCCCGCGCCCAGTGCCCCTGTCCGATCAGGCGGTAAACCTGAATCAGGCGCTCCTCGGGCACAGCGCGATCGTGCTCGGGTACCGCGACCGTGATGGGTGGCGAGACGGTGGAGGCGGGCGGCTCGGCCGGGGTGATGGGCAAGGGGCGCCGGTTCACCGCCCACGCCGTCGCGCCCAGTGCCAGCAGCACCAGCGAGGCCAGCAGCGGCCGCAGCCAGGCGGACCAGTCGGGTTTCATGGCGATCATCGCGGGCGGTGCGGCGGCCAGGACCGCTTCGACTTCGAGCGGCGCGGACGCCGCGGGACTCCACTGCAGGCCAGCATCGGCTGGTGGCAGCACTTCGCCGGTGCGCAGCGCGGCGGCGTAGGCATGGCGGGCCATGTTGAGTTGCAGTTGCAGCAGGTTGTCATGGGCCAATGCGTGGATGGCGCTGGTGCGCAAGGCTTCGTCGAAACGCTGTCGCGCCTCGGACAGTCGCCCCAGCTGTGCCAGTGCCACCCCCAGGTCGATCAGTGCCTGTGGGTCGTCCGGCTGGCGCTGCACACGCGCTTCGAACACGGTCAGCCCTGCAGGCTCGGTTGCGCCAGCCGCGTGCAGCAGCCCTGCTGTCAACGTCGCCGCCAGCAACCGGCCGATGCGGTGCCCCTGGAGTTTGCTCATGGGCGAATTGTGCATTTTTTGAACTGAGCCCTGTCCTCGGGACTCGGTAAAACCGGCTGCGACGGCACAGGAAGCCGGGGCTATACTGCCCCGCCGTACCTGAGCTTTCGCGCCCCAGCGACCCGATCGATGACCCTGCGTATCCACAACAGCCTCACGCGCTCGCTCGAAGACTTCCAGTCCCTCGACCCAGGTCATGTGCGCATGTACGTGTGCGGCATGACCATCTACGACCTCTGCCACATCGGCCACGCGCGCATGATGATGGCCTTCGATGTCGTGCAGCGCTGGCTGCGCGCCAGTGGCTGGCAGGTCACCTATGTGCGCAACATCACGGACATTGACGACAAGATCATCCGCCGTGCCGTGGAGCGCGGCATCACCATTCGCCAGCTCACCGACGAGATGACCGCGGCGATGCACGCCGACATCGGTGCCCTTGGCATCGAACGTCCGACCCAAGAACCGCGCGCCACGGACTATGTACCGCAGATGCTGTCGATGATCGGCCGCCTGCAGGAGAAGGGTCTGGCCTACCAGGCCGGCAATGGCGACGTGAACTACGCGGTGCGCCGATTCCCTGGCTACGGCAAGCTCTCGGGCAAGTCGCTCGACGACCTGCGCGCGGGTGAACGCGTTGCGGTGGCCGACGGCAAGGACGACCCGCTCGACTTCGTGCTGTGGAAATCCGCCAAACCGGAAGAGCCGGCGGACGCCAAATACGACTCGGCCTATGGCGCCGGCCGGCCGGGCTGGCACATCGAGTGCTCGGCCATGAGCTGCGCGCTGCTTGGCGAAACCTTCGACATCCATGGCGGCGGCCTGGACCTGCAGTTCCCGCACCATGAAAACGAGATTGCCCAGAGCGAAGGCGCCACCGGCCAGCCGTTCGTGCGCATCTGGATGCACAACGGTTTCCTGAACGTGGACAACGAAAAGATGTCCAAGTCGCTGGGCAACTTCTTCACCATCCGCGACGTGCTGAAGAGCTACGACGGCGAGACGCTGCGGTTCTTCATGCTGCGGGTGCATTACCGCAGCCCGTTCAATTTCAGCGACGCCGGCCTCGATGACGCCCGCAGCGCGCTGCGCCGTCTCTACACCGCGCTCGACGCCGTAGCGCCAGACGCCGGCGTTGGCGAGATCGACTGGTCGCTCCCCGCCGCTGCGCGCTTCAAGGCGGCGATGGACGACGACTTCAACACGCCGATTGCCGTGTCGGTGCTGTTCGACCTGGCCGGCGAAGTCAACCGCAGCCGCTCGGCGAAGACTGCTGCGCTGCTGTGGCGCCTGGGCGGCGTGCTGGGTGTGCTGCAGCAGCAGCCACGGCAGTTCCTGCAGACAGGGGTTGGCACGTCCGTGGTGGATGAGGCCCACATCCAGGCGCAGATTGCTGCGCGTGCCGCTGCCAAGGCGGCGCGCAATTTCGCCGAGTCCGACCGCATCCGCGCCGCGCTGGCTGCGCAGGGCATCCTTCTCAAGGACAGCGCTCAGGGCACGACGTGGGTCCAGGCCTGATGAGCCCACACCCTGCGGACGATTCCGGCGAACCGCTGCTGGTCACGCCACCCTACTGGGATGAGGCTTGCGGTCACCTGTCGCGCCGCGACCGGGTGATGAACAAGTTGGTCGAACGCTTTGGAGCGGTGCGCTTGCAAAGTCGCGGCGATGCATTCACCACGCTCGCCCGCTCGATCGTTGGCCAGCAGATTTCGGTCAAGGCGGCGCAGTCTGTGTGGACGCGCTTCGTCGGGCTCGGGGTGGGGTCGCGTTACCTGGTCACGCCGGCGGCGGTGCTGGCGCTGCCGGAGCCGGTGCTGCGCAGTGCCGGGCTGTCGGCGCGCAAAGTCGAGTACCTGTGCGACCTCGCCCGCCATTTCGCCGAGGGCGGCCTGCAGCAGTTCCAGTGGGACGCCATGGCCGACGAGGCCATCATCGACGAGCTGGTGGCGATCCGCGGTGTCGGCCGCTGGACCGCCGAGATGTTCCTGATCTTCTACCTGATGCGACCGAATGTGTTGCCTCTGGACGATGTCGGCCTCATCAAGGGCATCAGCCTGAACTATTTCAGCGGTGAACCTGTTTCACGCGCCGAGGCCCGCGAAGTCGCCGATGCGTGGGCTCCGTACCGCTCGGTGGCCACCTGGTATGTCTGGAGAAGTCTCGACCCGTTGCCCGTCACGTACTAAACTTAAGTACTGACCCAGAAGGATCAATGCATATGAGCAAGAAACATTTCCTCGAATTCGAGCACCCGATCGCCGAACTCGAAACCAAGATCGAGGAACTGCGCTACGTGCAAAACGAGTCGGCCGTCGACATCTCCGAAGAGATCGACCGCCTGTCCAAGAAGAGCCAGCAGCTCGCCAAGGACATCTACTCCAGCCTGTCGCCGTGGCAGGTCACGCAGATCGC
>JBEANV010000534.1:0-4902 GCA_041165285.1 Pseudomonadota bacterium
GGTGGCGGTGGCCGGGGCATGCGCGTGGTGCATTCCGAGGCGACGCTGCTGCACTCGGTGGAGACGACCAAGGCGGAAGCCGGCGCGGCCTTCAACAACCCGGCCGTCTACATGGAGAAGTTTCTCCAGAACCCGCGCCACATCGAGATCCAGGTACTCGCCGACCAGCATGGCCACGCCGTGTGGCTGGGCGAGCGCGACTGCTCCATGCAGCGGCGCCACCAGAAGATCATCGAGGAAGCGCCGGCCCCCGGCATCCCGCGCAAGGTGATCGAGAAGATCGGCGAACGCTGCGCCGCCGCCTGCCGCAAGATCAACTACCGCGGCGCCGGCACCTTCGAGTTCCTGTACGAAAACGGCGAGTTCTTCTTCATCGAGATGAACACCCGCGTGCAGGTCGAGCACCCGGTGACGGAACTCGTGACCGGCATCGACATCGTGCAGCAGCAGATCCGCATCGCCGCTGGCGAGGAGCTGCCCTTCACGCAGAAGCAGATCACGCAGCGCGGCCACGCCGTCGAGTGCCGCATCAACGCGGAAGACCCGTACAAGTTCACGCCGTCGCCGGGCCGCATCACGATGTGGCACCCGCCGGGCGGACCGGGCGTGCGCGTCGATTCGCATGCGTACAGCAACTACTTCGTGCCGTCGAACTACGACTCGATGATCGGCAAGATCATCGTCCACGCCGATACGCGCGACCAGGCGCTGGCCCGCATGCGCAGCGCCCTGAGCGAGATGCTGGTCGAGGGCATCCAGACCAACATCCCGCTGCACCGGCAACTGATGGCCGACGCCGCGTTCATGGAAGGCGGCACCAGCATCCATTACCTGGAAGGCTGGCTGGCGGCACGGAAGACGCTGGGATGATCGAGCTGACCCTGCTGTGCCCGGCCGCTCAGGTCGATGCGGTATCCGACGCGCTGATGGAGGAGCTGGACGCGCTGGCCGTCACCGTCGAGGACGCGGATGCCGACACGCCCGACGAGGCGCCCATCTTCGGCGAGCCGGGGATGCCGGCAACCCTGTCGGCCAGCATCAGCGGCTGGCAGCGGTCGGTCGTCAAGGCCCTGTTCAACGACGAGGATGCCGCCACCGATGCCTGCACCCTGCTGCTGGCCCAGGACGGCGAAGACGGCGACAGCGCGTTCACCGATCTGCACGTCCAGGGCCTGTATCCGGTGGCGGACCAGGACTGGGTGCGGCTGACGCAGTCGCAGTTCGAGCCCGTGCTGATCACGTCCGCGTTCTGGATCGTGCCGTCGTGGCACAAGCCGCCCGCGGGCGCCACGCGCGTGATGCGGCTGGATCCGGGCCTGGCATTCGGCACCGGCACGCACCCGACGACCCGGATGTGCCTGCGCTGGATCGCCCGCAACGCCGATCTGGCGAACCCGTGGCCGCGTGTGCTCGACTACGGCTGCGGCTCGGGCATCCTGGCCATCGGCGCCGGGCTGCACGGGGCGCGGGAGATCGACGCGGTGGACATCGATTTCGCCGCCGTGGAGTCGAGCAAGACCAATGCTGCAGCCAACGGTGTGGCACTGCGCCGGGTCGGCCTGCCCGATCTGGCCGAGGGACAGTACCCTGTTGTGCTCGCCAACATCCTCGCCGCGCCACTGAAGCTGCTGGCACCGTTGCTGAGCGGCCATGTCGCTCCTGGCGGCTCGCTGGTGATGGCCGGCTTGCTGGAACGCCAGATCGATGAACTGCAGGCGGCCTACGCGCCCTGGCTCGCGCTGGAAGTGGCAGATCGTGAAGATGGCTGGGTGCTGCTGACAGCCCACCGCCCCTGAGCCCGGGTGGCAATGGCATGATTCCGGCATGAGTCTGGCCACTTCCTGTCCCGCCTGCGGCACCGTGTTTCGGGTGGTGCAGGACCAACTGAAGGTCTCCGAAGGTTGGGTCCGCTGCGGGCATTGCCAGGAGGTGTTCAATGCCCTGGAGGGTCTGTTCGACCTGTCCCGGCGCGACACCACCACCCCGGAACCCTCGCCCGATCTGGCCGTTCCAGCCACCAGCAATCCGAGCGATCCGGCCTGGATGGAGACCCGCCCGGCGATGTTCTCGGACGGCAAGGTGCTGCGTGAGCGGCGGGACGCGCTGCAGAGCCAGTCAGTCATCTCTCCGCCACCCCCGCAGCGCAGCACCGCACCGGCCACCTCCCCGACACGGGTCGAGATCAGCACCCGCCGTGCCGCCACCTGGGATCCCTCGGTCCAGGAACCCGAGCGCGGCATGGCACCGACCCAACCCGATCCGGGCGCCTGGCGCACGACGAGCGCGGATACCAGCTTGCCCGTGTCGCCGCTGGCCTCCGAGTTCATCACCCGCTCCAGTTCCGAGGATCTGCTACCGGACGGCCTGCTGGCCGAACCGGATCTCGACCTGGCGCAGGACAGCGACGAAAACGCTTACCCGGCCACCACGCTCGAATTCCGGTCCGAGGCCTTCAGCGCGTTCGCCGCGGCCCACCTGCGCCGCGACGGTCGCCCGGACGTCGATCTGCCGCTGGACTGGCCCTCGGCGCCCGCTCCGCTGGCGCCGCACACAGCGGAAGAAGCCCAGCAGGCGCTGGAACCTGTGGCGGCAGAGACGGAGGCCCCCGCATCCGAGCCACCCGCGACCGCCAGCGACATGCCGGCAAGCCCTTCCGAGGCGGTCGGCTCCACACCAGACGCAGGGTTGACCGCAGCGGCGCCAGAACCTGGCACGCCGGTGCTTGACGATCTGGAAAAGACGCTGGACCTGAGTGCCGGGCTCCCGCTTGTCCGGCCAGCAGACGCAGAGGCACCGGATGACGCAGTCGTGACGCCGCTGTCGCCGTCGGACAAGGCCGCCGACACGGCGTATGACGCCGCCCCGCTGCCCGACTTCGTGCGGCGCGCCGACAGCCAAGCCCGCTGGCACCGACCCGTTGTCCGGGCCGCCCTGGGCACCGTGGCCGTGCTGCTGACCGGATTGCTGGTGTGGCAAAGCGGTCAGCAGTGGCATGACCTCATCGCCGCCCGCTGGCCGGTCACCCGGCCGCTGCTGGTGCGCGCCTGCGTGCAATGGCAGTGCCAGTTGCAGGCTCCACAGCAGCTCGACGCACTGGTCGTCGACAGCACCACGCTCAGCCGCCCGCCCAACGCCGACGGCTACGTGCTGGGCGTGACACTGCACAACCGGGCCAGCCACGCCATCGCTGCGCCGCACATTGAACTCAGCCTGACCGACATGGCTGGCGCTGTGGTGCTGCGCCGGGTGTTGACGCCGGCGGAATTCCGGCAGACCGGCACGCTGGCAGCGCAGAGCGATGCCAGCTGGAACCTGGAATTCACCAGCGCCAACCAGCGCATCGCTGGCTACACGCTGGCCGCGTTTTATCCCTGAGCCTGGGCCAGCAGCGTGGCTGCGTCGCTGACATCGAACTTGCCCGGGCCTTCGACGTTGAGCGTCTTCACGACACCGTTGTCCACCAGCATCGAGTAGCGCTGCGAGCGCACGCCGAAGCCCTTGGCGGTCAGGTCCAGCACGAGACCCGTGGCTTGCGTGAACAGCGCGCCCCCGTCCCCCATCATGCGCACCTTGCCGGCAGCACCGTTGGCACGGCCCCATGCGCCCATCACGAAAGCATCGTTGACCGACATGCACCAGATCTCGTCCACGCCAGCAGCCTGGAAGGCTTCCGCCTGCGCGATGTAGCCCGGCAGATGCTGCGCAGAGCAAGTCGGGGTGTAGGCACCTGGCAGCGCAAAGAACGCAATCTTCTTGCCAGCGGCTTCCTTCGCCACATCGAAGGCATTCGGGCCGATCGAGCAGCCATTGCCCTCAACTTCGACGTATTCGAACAGGGTGCCCGCGGGCAGTTGGTCGCCAATCTTCAGCATGGGAAAGTTCTCCGTTCAAAATGGAAAAAACCGGCAGCCAGTATCCCAGCGTGCCGGTTTTGATGTGTCAGGTCGGATTTAGACCAGACGGGCCTTCTCGACCAGACGCGTCACAACCCAGTTCTTGGTCTTGGACAGCGGGCGGCTTTCCGAGATCTCGACCAGATCGCCCAGCTTGAACTGGTTGGTCTCGTCGTGGGCGTGGTACTTGCGCGAACGCGCCACGATCTTGCCGTACAGCTCGTGCTTGGCGCGACGCTCGACCAGGACGGTGACCGTCTTGGCGCGCTTGTCGCTGACCACGCGACCAACCAGGGTGCGGGTGTTCTTCTGCGCCGGAACAGCAGCAGCTTGGACTTGGGCTTCGCTCATTGGGCGGCTCCCTTCTTCTTCTCGGTCAGGATGGTCCTGGCGCGAGCGATGTCACGGCGCGTCTTGCGCAGCGTCGTGTGGTTGGTCAGTTGCTGGGTCGCCTTTTGCATGCGCAGACCGAAATGGGCCTTCAGCAGATCGCTGATTTCCTTTTCGAGCGCAGCGACGTCCTTGGCGCGGAGTTCAGATGCTTTCATTGCTTGTTCTCCTCGGCTCAGGTGCCGAACTGACGCAGCACGAAGGTCGTGCGCAGCGGCAGCTTGGCAGCTGCCAGCGTGAACGCTTCGCGAGCCAGTTGCTCGGGCACGCCGTTGATTTCGTAGAGCACCTTGCCCGGCTGGATTTCAGCGACGTAGTACTCAGGGTTGCCCTTACCGTTACCCATACGCACTTCGGCCGGCTTTTGCGAGATCGGCTTGTCTGGGAAGATGCGGATGAAGATACGGCCACCGCGCTTGATGTGGCGGCTGATGGCACGACGGGCGGCTTCGATCTGGCGAGCGGTGATGCGACCACGCTCGATGGACTTCAGACCAAACTCGCCGAAGGCCACGTTGGCGCCACGGGTGGCGACACCCGTGTTGCGGCCTTTTTGTTCCTTACGGAACTTGCGACGCGACGGTTGCAACATTCCTTATTCTCCTTTGGCCGGAGCAGC
>JBEANV010000535.1:0-3226 GCA_041165285.1 Pseudomonadota bacterium
TTCAACACCTTCCCCTACACCAGCTTCTCGCAGAACGTCGGGCTGGTGGGCGTGACGGGCGTGAAGAGCCGCTGGGTCTGCGTGGCGGGCGGCGTGATCATGGTCGTGCTGGGGCTGCTGCCGAAGATGGCGGCGCTGGTGGAATCGGTGCCGACCTTCGTGCTCGGCGGCGCGGGGCTGGTGATGTTCGGCATGGTCGCGGCCACCGGCATCCGCATCCTGTCGCGGGTCGATTTCAAGGGCAACGCGCACAACCTCTACATCGTGGCGATCGCGATCGGCTTCGGGCTGGTGCCGCTGGTGGCGCCGCGCTGGACGCAGCAGATGGCGCACGGGCTGCACCCGCTGCTGGAGTCCGGCATCCTGCTGACCTCGATCGCGGCGGTGGTGCTGAACCTGTACTTCAACGGCAGCCGGGGGGATTCGACGGCGGAGTCGGTGGAGGCGTCGAAGTCGTTCAGCGGGGGGCATTGACTCCCGTCATCACTCCCTGACCAAGCGCAGCACCTGCTGATACAGGTGCTCAATCAGCGCCAGCGCATCCTTGCTGTGATGCGCCGCCCGATGGCAGTTCGGACACAACGCCACCGCATTGGCGATGGTGTCCGATCCTCGCTGGGCCAGTGGGCGGACGTGGTGGACTTCGAGAAACGGCTGATCATCGGCCCCGTTAAAAGGGGCTGGTTTGTCGCAGGCTTCGCACCGCCCATCCGCTAACGCCAACACGTTCCCGCGCACTGCTTCCATGCGGGCGTAACGCTGCACCTCCGTCAAAAACGTCTCTGGTTGTGCCTCGCCCACAGGCTCAACGCGATACGGCTGCAATGGCACTTCGCGCAGCACCTTTTCGGATTCCAGCTCAGCCAGGATGGCCTGAATGTCGGTAATGACATTCGCGCCCACATTTTTGGCGGGTTTCAACCCCGTCACCCAGTCACGCCCGAGCAGTGTCATGACATGGGAGATGTTCTGCATTCGGTACTCGAAGGCTTTGGCGCTTCGCCCGAACTGCTCGGCCAGCGCGGCGTAACAGTGCTTTTTGACAAACGCACGGTTGTGGCGCTCCTTGTCCAGCATGTCGAGGTACACCTCGACTGAGGCACGCAACTCCTCTTTACTCCAGCCATCGCTCATCGATTTCCCCAGGTTTTTGCATTCACGTCTACGTCAGCTTCTATTTTCGCCGCTTGCGCTCACCCGCTCGTTAGAACCGGAAGCCCCCGCACCCCCGCATAGCGGGGCCGCTGAGGCACATTCGGCTAGAGTCACACCATGGCCCCTACCACCTCGACGGCTGAAGTCACCCACATTTCCAAGCACGGCTTCTGGTTGCTCGTCGGCGACGAAGAGTTGCACTTGCCTTTCGAGCAATTCCCCTGGTTCAGGCAAGCCACCATCGAGCAGATCACCACAGTCGAGCATCCGACCACCAACCATCTGTACTGGCCGTCGCTGGATGTTGACCTTGCAATCGACTCAATCCGCCGCCCGGCGGACTTCCCTCTGATCGCCCGCGGAGAACAGCAACGCATCGTCGAACTATTCGGAAAGCTGGAGTGGGATGCAGACACCCCGCCCCGCAACCGACCATGACCGCCGCCGATTACCTCGCCTGGGAAGTCACCCAGACCGAGCGCTACGAGTACGTTGACGGCGAGGTGTGGGCGATGGCCGGCGCCACGGATCGGCATGTGACGATCGCCGGCAACGTCTACATGGCACTGCGCCAGCACCTGCGCGGCACGCCCTGCCGCACCTTCATGAGCGACATGAAGCTGCACGCCGAGACCGCCAACAGCTACTTCTACCCGGACGTGATCGTCACCTGCAGCGAGGCCGACCGGGGGCGCCCGCTGATCAAGCGCGATCCGACGCTGGTGGTGGAGGTGCTCTCGATCGGCACCGCCGCCTACGACCGGGGCGCCAAGTTCGCCCACTACCGCCAGATCCCGACGCTGCGCGAGATCGCGCTGATCGACCCCGACACGCGCCGGGCGGATGTGTACCGCTGCGGAGCGGATGGGCTGTGGGTGCTGCATCCCTTTGATCCCGGGCAGGGGGTGGCGTTCGGGAGCGTGGATCTGCGCATCGAGGACGAGGGGCTGTACGCGGACCTCGATTGAGGATTGAGGGGGTGGCTCACTCGCCCCCCGTCAACACCGGAATCCCCTGCACCTCCGCAAAATCCCGGTCATGCGTCACCAGCGCCGCCGCCCCGATGTCGAGCGCCGTCGCCAGTTGCAGCGCATCCGGGAGTTTCAGCCGGTAGCGCGCCCGCAGTTGCGCGGCCAGTCCCGCGATCGGCGCAGTGACCGGCACCACCGAATGGCGGCTCGCCAGCACCGTTTCATACCGCTTGGCCAGGTCCGGCAAACCCGCCTTGTGTGGCCCGGTCAGGATTTCCGCCAGCGTGATCACCGACAGCGCCAGCCGGACCTCGCCCCGCTCCGACGCCTCGAACAGCCCCAGAAACCGCGGCAGGAACACCGGGTGGTCCTCCAGCAGGTAGATGAACGGCGCCGTATCGACCAGCACCGTGGCGCCCTCGGCCAGCCCGCCCCAGCACGCGGATTGGGGGGCCGCTGATTTCGGTTTGCGCGGCGCCATTCAGCCCCGCGCCCATTCATCACGCAGGTCCGCCACGGCACCCGCCACATCCGCCCCCCACAGACCGCGCCCGGATCCCCGCAGCGCCAGCAACCCAGGCCCGGCGGATGACGGTGATGGCGGCTGCGCCTGCTCCCACTGCGCCACCGGCACGACGACCGCCACCGGCTTGCCGTGGCGCGTGATGACGCTGGCGTACCCGGCGTGGGCCTCCGACGCGATGTGCGGCAACTGGGCACGGGCCTGTTCGAGGCCGTAGCGAAGGGGTGAAGGGGGTGTCGTCATCATGGGCTCCAGAAACTGTACAAACAGTACAGAATAGACACCTCGCCGTCAACGTGACAGACCACAGGACCGGCAGTTCAACCCCTACACTGAACACCATGACGCCCGTACTTACCCGCCGCCAGTTGCCCATCGGATTCCAGACCCTGCGGGAAATCCGCGAAGGCGACTGCTACTACGTGGACAAGTCCGGCATGGCGATCGATTTGATCAAGTCGGCAGGCAAGGCGTTCTTCCTGAGTCGCCCGCGCCGCTTCGGCAAGAGCCTGCTGGTGGACACCTTCAAGGAACTGTTCGAGGGCAACCGCACGCTGTTCGACGGACTCGCTGCCGA
>JBEANV010000536.1:0-10769 GCA_041165285.1 Pseudomonadota bacterium
CGCCTCGCTCGAACAGTACGAGTGGGACGAGATCAAGCCGCAGGTCGATCACATCGTCTTCCCGGACGGCAAGCGGCTGATCCTGCTGGCCAAGGGGCGTCTGGTGAACCTGGGCTGTGGCACGGGCCACCCGAGCTTCGTGATGTCGTCGAGCTTCGCCAACCAGACGATCGCGCAGATCGAGCTGTTCACGCGCCCCGACGCTTACCAGTCCGGGCAGGTCTACGTGCTGCCGAAGCACCTCGACGAGAAGGTGGCACGCCTGCACCTGAAGAAGGTGGGCGCGATGCTGACCGAGCTGACCGACGAGCAGGCGGCCTACATCGGCGTGTCGAAGCAGGGCCCTTACAAGCCCGACACCTACCGTTACTGAGCCGTCGGCACGGCGTCATCCGCGACTTTCCACATGGACGAACTGCACCCCATTGCCAGCCCGAGCCTGCCGATCCTTCGGTCGGAGTTCAGTGCCACGACGTGGTCGCGGGGCGTGCCCTATGTGGACCGGCGCCGGGTGCGGCAGGTCGAGGTCGCGGAGGACGAGAACGCCCACCCCGGCTGGATGATCGATGCCCAGGTTCAGGGCAGTGATGCCGAACCCTATGACACCGGGATCGACCTGGCCCGCGATGAGGAGGGGCAGTGGTGGTTCCAGGGCCGCTGTTCCTGCCCGGTCGGGTACCGGTGCAAGCACCAGGCTGCGCTGGTGGTGCATCTGTCGCGGACGCGGCCCGACATTGTCCCCGTGAAGACGCCTCCGTTTGACCTGAAGGTCATGGGCGAGCGGTTGCGGGCGGCGCTCGGGGATGACTCGATGGCGAGGATTTTTCAGGGTCTGGCGGTGGTTCCTGCGCCAGTGCCAGCGCCAGCGCCAGCCCCGGTTTCGGTTCGACCTGCTCAGGCCGCCCAACCAAAAGCGCCGAATGCCCTCGATCAATGGTGGTCTGCGGCGGATGCGCCCGAGGTCATGAACCACCCGACCTCGTCGTTCGTCGCCGACAACGAGGTCGTGGTGCTCACGCTGGGTTCTCGCACCCTCACGAAGCCCGCGTCGTACCGCACCCGGAACACGGCGGATTCGACCACGACACAGGTGGTGCTGGGTGCCCACCGGGTGACGGTGCTCAAGGCCAAGCCCGGACAGTCGGAGCGCAAGCTCGGCAAGTTGCGCGCACTCGGTCATGGTGCCTGGCGAGCCTCTCAGGAAGGGGCTGATCCGGTTTTCCGGGACGTGGCCCGCTGGCTGTGGCTGCAAGGGGATCTGCTGGGTACCCGGTCCAGTGGCTATGGTGGGTATGGCCATGAAGAGTTGCCCGCTGCCCCGATCGACGACCGGTCCGGCCTGGAGGTGCTGGAGCGGGCCGTGGCCACCGGGCGCGTGGTGGCGGTCGATGCCGATGACCGGCCCGGTCGCCCCTGGGCCTGGGGCGGGACACGCACCTTGCATTGGCACTGGACCTCGATGCCCGACGGCACTTGGCAGTTGCTGGCGCAGATCAATGCGGCGTTCACTTCGGCGGGGCTGCTGCCGGTGCCGGGGGCGGTGTCGCTGTACCTCGACGAGGTGAACGGGCTGGTGGGGGAGCTGGACCTGGACGGCCTGGCCCCCGAGCGGGTGATCCGCCTGCTCAAGGCGCCCCCGATGCCCGATGACTGGCTGCGCCAGCAGGCCCAGCAACCCCAGGCGCGGCGCTTGTTCCCCACGCTGCCGGAGACGGTGGCCACCCCGGTGGTGCGGCGCATCCGTGGCGAGGCACCGCAGCCGGTGCTGCACATCGATTTCGAGGCGGACGCCCGCGAGCCGGGCTTCACGCTGAGCTTCGACTATGCGGGTGAGCGCAATTTCTGGCCTGACAGCGCCCCCGCGCAGCAGTTCATCGATGCGCCGGACGGGTTGGTCGAGCTGGTGCGTGACAAAGCCCTGGAAGCTGCGGCCATCCAAGCCTGCGTGGCGGGCGGGCTGGGGCGGTTGCTGGGGGCGCCGGCCGACCAGTGGCGGCTCGTCGATGGAGATGCCCGTGAGCGCCAGCGACGCTTTGGTGTCTGGCTGGCCGAGGATTTCGCGGCATGGCGCACGGCGGGATTCGTCATCGAGACCGGCGAAGGCTGGGGCGCACACGTCAGCCCGGTGGACCGCCTGGACGTGTCACTGGGCGATGCGGGTTCCGGGGAATCCTTCGACGGTTTGCAATCCGACGCCCAGACCGAGACCGCAGGCGACTGGCTGCACCTGTCGATCGGTTTCCGGGTCGGCGACCGGCGCATCAACCTGCTGCCGTGGGTGCCGCAACTGGTGGCGCAGGCCCATGCCCAGCCGGGCGAGGTGCTGCAGGCGCCCGAGCGGTTGTGGGTCCATGACGACCAGGGGTGTTGGTGGGGCTTGCCCGGTGCGGCGCTGCAGCCGTGGCTGGCGGCGTTGCTGGAGCTGGTCGCCGACCGCCCGTCCGGGGCGTTCAACCAGGAGACGCTTGAACTCACGCGCATCGAGATGCTGCGCCTGAGCGCGGAGGCGGTGCAGGTGGACCTGCCGGCCGGCCAGCGTGGGGCCGGGGCGCTGCACGACCTCATCGACGCCAGCCACCACGGTGAAACCCATCCGACACCGGACGGGGTGGTGGCCGACTTGCGCCCGTACCAGCGCGCCGGGCTGGCGTGGCTGCAGGCGCTGGCGCGGCAGCGGCTCGGCGGCGTGCTGGCCGACGACATGGGCCTGGGCAAGACGCTGCAGACGATTGCCCACCTCGTCGCCGAGAAGGCACGGGGCGCACTGGATCGACCGGCGCTGATCGTCGCCCCGACCAGCCTGGTCGGCAACTGGCGGCGCGAGTGCAGCCGGTTTGCCCCCGGGTTGCGCATGCTGGTGCTGCACGGGCTGGAGCGGCGCGAACGCTTCGACGACATCGCCCACCACGATGTCGTGCTGACCACCTACCCGCTGCTGCCGCGTGACGCCGAGATCCTCATCAAGCAGCCGTGGCACGCCGTCGTGCTCGACGAGGCGCAAACGATCAAGAACGCCAAGACCCAGGCCGCGCAGGTGGTGCAGGTGCTCCAGGCCCGGCACCGGATCTGCCTGTCGGGCACGCCGATGGAGAACCACCTCGGCGAAATCTGGAGCCTGTTCGAGTTCCTGCTGCCCGGCTATCTCAGCAGCGAGGCCCGCTTCAAGACCCTGTTCCGCACCCCGATCGAGAAGCAGGGCGACACCCAGCGGCTCGCGCTGCTGCGCCGGCGGTTGGCGCCGTTCATGCTGCGCCGCACCAAGGACATGGTCGCCACCGAGCTGCCCCCGAAGGTCGAGACGGTGGTGCGGGTGCAGTTCGAGGCGCCGCAGGCCAATCTGTACGAAACCATCCGCCTGAGCACCGAGCAATCCGTGCGGGATGCGCTGGCCGAGAAGGGGCTGGCGCGTTCGCACATCATGGTGCTCGACGCGCTGCTGAAGCTGCGGCAGGTCTGCTGCGACCCGCGGCTGGTGGCGATCCCGCAGGCGCGCAAGGTCAAGGTCTCGGCCAAGCTCGACTGGCTGATGGAGGCGTTGCCCGAGATGGTGCAGGAGGGCCGGCGCATCCTGCTGTTCTCGCAGTTCACCTCGATGCTCGAACTGATCGAGGAGCGGCTGAAGGCGGCCCGGCTGACCTGGGTCAAGCTCACTGGCCAGAGTCCGGGCCACCAGCGTGACGCGCTGGTCGAGCGGTTCACCAGCGGCGAGGTGCCGATCTTCCTCATCAGCCTGAAAGCGGGCGGGGTGGGGCTGAACCTGCCGCAGGCCGACACCGTGATCCACTGCGACCCGTGGTGGAACCCGGCGGTCGAGAACCAGGCCACCGACCGCGCCCACCGCCTCGGCCAGACCCAGACCGTGTTCGTCTACAAGCTGGTGGCCGAGGACACGCTGGAAGAGCGCATCCTCGCGCTGCAGGAGCGCAAGGCGGCGCTGGCGGCTGGCCTGCACGGCGCGGCCGGCGCGGGCGGCGTGGCCCTGACTGAATCCGACCTCGCGTGGCTGCTCCAACCCTTGGGCGCCGCGGTCGAGGCGGCTGAAGCTTCGTTGAATCCGTTGAATATTTTGGAGAATTCCTGATGCGCATAGACCAAGTGCTGGTTGCCCGGGGCATGGCCCCCACCCGTTCCGCGGCCCAGCGGCTGATCGAGCGCAAGGCCGTGCGCTGGCTCGCCCCCAAGGGCTGGCTGGTGCCGACCAAATCGGGCGAGGACGTGCCCGAGGACGCCAAGGTCGAGATCACCGACGACGCGGAGCTGCGCTTCGTCTCGCGCGGTGGCCTGAAGCTCGAAGGCGCCATCGCCCGCTGCGGTTTCTCGGTGGCGGGGCGCACCTGCCTCGACGTGGGCCAGAGCACGGGAGGCTTCACCGACCTGCTGCTGCAGCAAGGCGCAGCCAAGGTCGTCGGACTCGATGTCGGCCGCGACCAGCTCGCCGCCAAGCTGCGCAGCGACGAGCGCGTGGTGCCTTACGAGGGCATCAACGCCCGTGACGTGGCCGACTCCGCCTTCGCGCAAGAGTGGCCGGTGGCCAGCTTCGACGTGGTCGTCGCCGATGTCTCGTTCATCTCGCTGACGCATGTGCTGCCGACGCTGTTCGCCTACATGGCGCCGGAGGCCGACCTGCTGGTGCTGGTCAAGCCGC
This sequence comes from Pseudomonadota bacterium, assembly GCA_041165285.1. Lineage (GTDB taxonomy): Bacteria > Pseudomonadota > Gammaproteobacteria > Burkholderiales > Burkholderiaceae_C > Sphaerotilus. Next base: position 4,646 of record JBEANV010000536.1, read on the forward strand.
AGTTCGAGCTGCAGCCGGAGCACATCGGCAAGGGCGGCATCGTGCGCGACAAGTCGCTGTTCACCGAGGTCGAGACGCGTGTGCGCCAGTGCTGCCGCGATGCGGGGATCAAGGTCCACGCCTACTTCCAGAGTCCGATCACCGGCGGCAACGGCAACACCGAATTCTTCCTGTGGGCGCGCCATCTCGACCTGGAAGCCGGCGACAAGCCGATCGCCCAGCCGACGCCCAAGAAAGCCGCACCCTGAACCTGTCCCCGGACCTGCCATGACCCAGACCGCCCCCCTCCCGCTGAGCCTGGAGTTCTTCCCGCCCAAGACGCCCGAGGGCGTGACCAAGCTGGCCGCCGTGCGCCAGGCGCTGTATGCGCTGAAGCCGCAGTTCTGCTCCGTCACCTACGGCGCCGGTGGATCGACCCAGGACGGCACGCTGCAGACCGTCCAATCCATCCTCGACGAAGGGCAGGACGGTGTCTCGCACTTCACCTGCATCGGCGCGACCCGCGACTCGGTGCGCGAACGGCTGGCGCAGTTCCGGGCGATGGGGATGCGCCGCATCGTCGCGCTGCGCGGCGATCTGCCCAGCGGCTTCGGTCCGATGGGCGAGATGCGCCACGCCAGCGACCTCGTGGCCTTCATCCGTGCCGAGACGGGCGACCATTTCCACATCGAGGTGGCCGCCTATCCCGAGGTGCATCCGCAGGCCCGCTCGCCCCAGGCCGACCTGCACGCCTTCGAAGCCAAGGCGAAGGCGGGGGCTAGCTCGGCGATCACGCAGTTCTTCTACAACGCCGATGCGTACTGGCGCTTCGTGGACGAGGTGCGGGCGCTCGGGCTGGACATCCCGGTGGTGCCGGGGATCATGCCGATCACCAATTCGAGCGGCATCCTGCGCTTCGCCGATGGCTGCGGTGCCGAGATCCCGCGCTGGGTGCGGCTGCGGCTGCAGAGCTTCGGCGACGACACGGCCAGCATCAAGGCCTTCGGGCTGGATGTCGTCACCGACCTGTGCGAGCGGCTGCGGGCGCAGGGCGTGCCGTCGCTGCACTTCTACACGATGAACACCAGCGCCACGGTGCTGGAGCTGGGGCGGCGGCTCGGGCTTTGACCTGACGGCGCGCCGAGACCGGGTTCAGGCGTCCCGGTCACGGTCCCAGACCGTGCCGTCCTCGGTCAGCATGGCGTCGAGCGGCACATCGTGCGGCTCGGCCTCCAGCCACGGGATGTAGCCGTGGCCGTAGCCGATGCCGGCCGTGAACGGCATCGGCTGGAGCGAGGCCAGCGTGCGGTCATAGAACCCGCCGCCATAACCCAGCCGCACACCGGCCGGCCCGAACCCGACGCACGGCACCAGCAGCAGCTCCGGGTGGAATTCCTCGGTGTCCTTGGGTTTCAGGATGCCGTAGGCGTCCTCCTCCATCGGGCAGCCGGGGTACCAGACGTGAAAACGCAGCTGCTTGGTCAGCTTGTCGATCACCGGCAGGCCGATGCGCCGCTCGGGGGCGGACTCGGTCCAGCGGTACAGCGCGGGCAGGGCGTCGAATTCGCCCTTGATCGACCAGAACACGCCGATCGTCTTCTCCTTGCGTGACAGCAGCCAGACCATCAGCACCTCCTGCAGGTGGACCGAGCGCTGGTGGCGGTCGGACATGCCCATGCGTTCGGCCTGGAGCTGTTTGCGCAGCGTCTTCTTGTCGCGGGGCGGCTCGGGTAGCTTGAATGTGGAGGCAGTGGTCATCGGGTCATTCCTTCACGGGCGTGGACACCCACGCCGGGATTGTGCCGCCCGGCACCGTCCTACACTGTCGGCATGAAGCTGATTGCTGTGGTGGTTGCCGCACTGGCGGTGTGGATCGGGGGGGCGGGCCGGGTCGATGCGGCGTTGGCGCAGGCGGTGCAGGCCGAGCCTCGCACGCTGGACGACCGGCTGGTGCAGGCGCGCGAGGCGCTGCGCAAGCGCGACCGGGTGCGACTGGCCGCGCACCGCGATGCGCTCGTCGCTGCCCGCTACCCGCTGGCGATGTGGGCCGACTACTGGGAGCTGAACAACCGCCTGTCCGAATCGAACCAGGCCGAACTTGACGCCTTCTACGCCCGCTGGCCCGGTACCTACGTCGAGGACCGCCTGCGCAACGACTGGCTGCTCGAACTCGGCCGCCGCCGCGACTGGCGCAACTTCGCCACCGAATACCCGCGCTTCAAGTTCAACGATGACCGCGAGGTGAGCTGTTACGCGGCGCTGCTGCGCCACCACGTCGGCGAAGACGTGCGCAGTGCGGCACGCGCCAGCTGGTTCGCCCAGCGCGACGGCGACGACGGCTGCACGCTGCTGGTCACCACGCTCTACACCGCGCGCCAGTTCAGCGCCAGCGACGCCTGGCTCAAGGCCCGCGAAGCGGCCGAAGCCAAGCGCCTCAACGCGGCAAGACAGGCACTCACCCTGCTGGGCGAGGAGACGGGGACCACCCTGACCGAGCTGTTCGAGCAGCCGCAGCGCTACCTCGGCCGCCGCAGCGATCCCGGCAGCCGGCAGGGCGCGGAGTACGCCGTCATGGCCCTGGCGCGGCTGGCCGCGACGGATCCCGCCGCCGCCGCGACCGAGTTGCAGGACCGCTGGCAGGCGCAGCTCCCGCCCGAGGCTGCGGCCTGGGCCTGGGGTTCCGTCGCGCGGCAGGCCGCGATGAAGCTGATGCCGGAGGCGGATGCCTGGTTCCAGCGTGCCAGCGGCGCCGCAGCCACCGCCACCCGCGACATCGACTGGAACGACGACACGCTGGCCTGGCGCGTGCGCTCGGCGCTGCGCGCCACGGACGCGGCGCGCTGGCAGCGGATGCTCGACACCGTGGCCGCCATGAGCCCTACCGCGCAGGCCGACCCGACCTGGGTCTACTGGAAGGCCCGCGCGCTGCATGCCGCGGCCAAGCCCGGCGCCGACGGTGATGCGCAGCGCACGGCGGCCAGCGTGCTCTTCGAACGCATCGCCGGACAGTTGAACTTCTACGGCAAGCTCGCCGCGGAAGAGCTGGGGCGACCGCAATCCTTGCCCGTCCGTCCGTCCGCGCTCACGCCTGAGGAGCGGGTGCAGGCGCTGCGCCAGCCCGGCCTGACCCGGGCGCTGGCGCTGATCGCGCTGGGGTTGCGCAGCGAGGGTGTGCGCGAGTGGAACTTCGCGGTCCGCGAATTGAGCGACCGCCAGCTGCTCGCCGCCGCGCAGCGCGCCTGTGACAACGAAGTCTGGGACCGCTGCATCAGCACCAGCGAACGCACCCGGCAGGAGATCGACCTGTCGCAGCGCTTCCCGACGCCGTTCCGCGCCGACGTGGTCGCTGCGGCACAGGACATGGGAATCGATCCGGCCTATGTCTACGGACTGATCCGCCAGGAGTCCCGCTTTGTCATGGACGCACGTTCGGGTGTGGGCGCTTCCGGGCTGATGCAGGTGATGCCGTCCACGGCGCGCTGGACGGCCAAGCGGCTGGGCATTGCCTACACGCCGGAGTCGATCACCGACAAGGCGACCAACCTCCGTCTGGGGACCGGTTACCTCAAGCTGGTGCTGGACGACTTCGGTGGCTCGCAGGCGATGGCCGCCGCTGGCTACAACGCCGGGCCGAACCGCCCGCGCCGCTGGCGCGAGGGGCCGGTGATGGAGGTGGCGGCCTGGGCCGAGAACATCCCCTTCAACGAGACCCGCGACTACGTGAAGAAGGTGCTGTCCAACGCCAGCTACTACGCGGCCGTGATGGGCGGCAAGTCGGTGGTGGACCTGAAGAGCCGGCTGTCACCGCTGGTCGGTCCGCGTCCGGTCGATGCACCACCCGAGAACCGGCAGTTGCCCTGACCGCGCGGTGCCGACGACCGGTGGTGTGTCAGCGGCTGCGGCGGCGGCTGATGAGGCCGAGCAGGCCCAATCCGGCCAGCAGCATCGCCATCGATTCCGGCTCCGGCACAGCGGGGAGCATCGGTACGCCGCTCAGCAGCAGGTTGTAGGTCCAGTGAGAGCTGCCGCCACCGTCGAAGTCGTTCCAGCTCGGCCGGAAGCCGGATACCGCCGCGTAGTAAGTGCCCGGCGTGAGCTGGTAGGCAAACGACAGGGTGGTGCTCGGCGTGCTGTTGTCGTCGTAGGCACTGGCCAGCAGCAGATTGTTCGGCGACGTGTCATCGAACAGTCCGAGCACCGGCCTGGCGTGTGCGTTCGGGGTTTCGAGCGACAGCGTGGCGAGCTGGGGCACATCGACATCGAAGCGGAAAAAATCGGCTGAACCGCCACCATGGCCGATTTGGCGGGAGCCCGAAATGAACACAAAGCTGCCCGGTGTCAGCGTGCCCACCGCCTCGGCCGTGGACGGCGCGTCGTTGTGGACACCCGTGCTTTGCTCCTGCTCGATGTAGGCCTGTGCGTGCAGTGCGCCCGCGAGCAGCAGGGCTGACAGCCCGACTCGTGCGGCAGTGGATCGAATGGACATGAAAGAACTCCCCAGAGAAAAGCTTGCACGACTCCGTTGCAAACATTGAACACTTGGTACGGATTGGTGCCAGTGCATCATTGGACCACTCCATCACAATTTCTGGCTATCCCTGGCTCATGGGTGACTACTTTTGCGAAATGCCGCACATCCACCAGTCCGAGGCTCAGGCAGATCCTGATATGAAAATATTTCTGGTTGGCGGTGCTGTTCGCGATCAATTGATGGGCCATGTGCCCGGTGACCGGGACTGGGTTGTCATCGGATCGACCCCGGAGCAGATGGGCGCTGCTGGGTATCTGCCGGTCGGGCGCGATTTCCCGGTGTTCCTGCACCCGAGAACACACGAGGAATATGCCCTCGCGCGCATCGAGCGCAAGACCGCGCCGGGCTACCACGGCTTCGCCTTTCGCGCTGATCCGGGCGTGACGCTCGAAGAGGATCTCTCCCGCCGCGACCTGACCATCAACGCCATGGCGATGGACGGCGACGGCCGCGTCATCGATCCTTGCGGCGGACAGGCCGATCTGCGCGACCGCGTGCTGCGCCACGTCGGGCCGGCGTTTGTGGAAGACCCCGTGCGCATCCTCAGGCTGGGGCGCTTCCTGGCGCGCTTCCCCGACTTCCGTGTGGCGCCTGAAACGCTGGCCCTGTGCCGCGACATGGTGGCGGCCGGCGAGGTCGATGCCCTGGTGTCCGAGCGGGTCTGGCAGGAGCTGTCGCGCGGATTGATGGAGGCAGCGCCGGCGCGGATGTTCCTTTTCCTGCGTGACTGCGGCGCGCTGGTGCGGCTGCTGCCAGAGGTGGATGCGCTGTTCGGCGTGCCGCAGCGCGCCGAGTACCACCCGGAGATCGACACCGGCGTGCATCTGATGATGGTGCTCGACATGGCCGCACGGCTGGGGACCACGCTGCCGGTGCGCTTCGCCTGCCTGACCCACGATCTGGGCAAGGCGACAACGCCGGCTGACGTGCTGCCGCGGCATCTCGGGCACGAAGGGCGCAGCGTGCGGCTGCTCGGGCCGCTGGCCGAGCGGTTGCGCGTGCCGGTGGACTGCAGGGAGCTGGCCGAGGTGGTGGCCCGCGAACACGGCAACATCCACCGCAGCAGCACGCTGGACGCCGCGGCGGTGGTGCGGCTGATGGACCGCTGCGATGCGTGGCGGCGGGCCGAGCGCTTCGAGCTGACGCTGCAGGCCTGCGAGTGCGACGCGCGCGGTCGCCTGGGGTTCGAGGAGCAGGTCTACGCGCCAGCGCCGCGCCTGCGTGCCGCGCTGGTGGCGGCACTGCAGGTCAGCTCCGCCGACATCAGCGCCCGTGCGATCGCCCGCGGATTGAAAGGCCCTGACATCGGCCGTGCGCTGCACCAGGCCCGGGTGGATGCGGTGCAGGCCGTGTTGCCGGCCGCAGCGTAGGCCTCAGAGCCAGCGTGCCAGGGCCAGTCCGATCAGCGTCAGCAGTGCGCTGGATCCAAACGGAAAGTGCCAGCGCCGTGCGCCGATCTTCACGCTGAAGTCGCCAGGGATGTGCCCCAGCCCGATCTTCTCCAGCCAGCCGTGCAGGCCGTTGAAGACGAGGCAGGACAGCGTGAAGACGATGAGCCAGCGCATCAGAGCGTGTGGCTGCGGTCGCCCGCGCCGAAGCCGATCGCCTCGAACG
>JBEANV010000537.1:0-2572 GCA_041165285.1 Pseudomonadota bacterium
GCGAAGGGAAGAACGAACGGAGCGCAGGGTCAAGAACCCGACCCTGCGCGGTGAAGCCTCAGCGCTTCAGGGCCGTGGCCATCGACTTGATGGCGTCGTCAGCCGACTGGTTGGAGTTCCAGAACTTGCTGACCGCGTCTTCGAACGCGCCCTTGGCGTCCGGGCTCAGCAACTCGTTGTCGCTCTGCAGCAGGCGGTTTTCCTTGACGGCCGCCACACCCATCTGGGCGCACATGTCCATCTTGCTGGTGTCCACGTCGGTGCGGATCGGGATCGAGCCCTTCTTGTTGTTGAAGGCGACCTGACCTTCCGCCGAAATCATCATCTCGGCCAGCTTCTTCTGTGCCGCAGCGGCGTCAGCCGACTTCTGCTTCGGGAACACGAACACGTCACCGCCGATGGCATAAGCCATCTTCGGGCCGCCGGCCATGAAGCAGCCGTATTCCTTGCCGGCGGTCTTGCCGGCATTGACGAACTCGCCCTTGGCCCAGTCGCCCATCATCTGGAAGCCGGCCTTGCCATCGATCACCATGCCGGTGGCGAGGTTCCAGTCGCGGCCGGGCGAGCCGGAGTCGACGTAGCCCTTGAGCTTCTTGAAGGTCTCGACGGCCTTGCGGAAACCGGGGGTCGAGGCGTCCTTGTCCTTGAACGTCTTCAAGTACAGATCCTGCCCGCCCACGGCCAGCAGCACGCCGCGGAAGGTGATGCCTTCCTGCCAGCCTTGGCCGCCCAGCGCCAGGGGCGTGACGCCGCTGGCCTTGACCTTGTCCATGGCTGCGAACATCTCGTCCAGGTTGGTCGGCTCCTTGGCACCGGCCTTGGCCAGCACCGCCTTGTTGTACCAGACCCAGTTTTCGTTGTGCAGGTTGACCGGCACCGCGTAGTAATGGCCGTCGACCTTGACGGCATTGCGGATTTTCTCCGGCAGCAGCTTGTCCCAGTTGCCCTTGGCGGCCACGTCGTCGAGGTTGTTCAGCAGGCCTTCCTTGATGATCTCCTCGTACTGCTTGCCGTAGTTGTATTGGGCTGCCGTCGGGGCATCGCCGCCCATCGTGCGGTTGGCCATCACGGTGCGTGCCTGGGCGCCGCCGCCACCGGCGATCGGGGTGTCGACCCAGGTGCCGCCGCCCTTGGTGTAGGCGTTGGCAAATTCCTTGATGGCAGCGGCTTCGCCACCGGAGGTCCACCAGTGGATCACCTCGGCTTTTTGCGCGTGGGCGGCACCGGCCAGGCCGAAGCCGGCCAGCAGTGCGGCGAGCAGACGTGTCTTGTTCGTGTTCATGGGGTTGTCTCCTGTTGTCGTGACGTCATGAAATGGGCCCGCGGCCCGCGGATCTGCCGGTGCGGCAGACTGGTTGCTACCGGCTCAGCCTTTGCGCTGCGCCAGGTATTGCTGGAACAGCAGCGCGCTGTCTTTCAAGGTGCGCTGCTGGGTGTTGTAGTCAACGTGCACGAGGCCGAAGCGGCGCTCGTAGCCGAAGGCCCATTCGAAGTTGTCCATCAGCGACCAGATGTAGTAGCCGCGCACGTCCACGCCGGCATCGATGGCGCGGCTGATGGCGGCGAAGTGGCGCTGCATGAAGCTCTGGCGCTGCGCATCGTCAACGTGGCCATTCACCACGCTGTCGTCGTTGCTCATGCCGTTTTCGGTGATGTAGATCGGCGGCAGATTCGGGTAGGTGGCATGGAAGCCGCGCAACAGGTCTTCGAGGCCTTGCGGGTAGACCTCCCAGCCCATCTGCGTGCGTTCCACGTCGGGCCGCGTGACCTCGGTGAAACCGTGTGCGCCGTCGCTGCACACGGTGCTGCGGAAGTAGTAGTTGATGCCCAGAAAGTCGAGCGGCTGGCTGATCGTGGCCAGGTCACCGTCGAGCACCAGCGGCTCGGTGCCGGGCCAGAGCTTGAACAGGTCGGCCGGGTAGCTGCCCTCGAGCAGCGGCTGCAGCACCCAGTCGTTGTGCTGCACTTCGAACAGGCGCGCGGCCTCGTGGTCGGCCGCGCTGCTGCCCAGCGTGCTGCCGCGGCCGACATTGGCGACGATGCCGCGCCGCGCCCGCGGGTCGTTGGCTGCGAGCGGCGCCAGCGCCAGACCGTGTGCCAGCAGCAGGTGGTGCATCGCCTGCGTCGCGTAGCGACCGTTGGCCAGGCCCGGCGCGTGGTGGCCGTTGCCGTAACCCAGAAAGGCCGAGCACCACGGCTCGTTGAGCGTGGCGTAGGCATCGACGCGGCCGGCCAACTCGCGGCTGACGAGGTCGGCGTAGTCGGCGAAGCGGTACGCCGTGTCGCGGTTGAGCCAGCCGCCGCGGTCTTCGAGGTGCTGCGGCAGGTCCCAGTGGTAGAGCGTGACGAAGCGCTGGACACCGTGGGCGCCCAGTCGCGCCAGCAGGCGGCGGTAGAAGCCCAGGCCTTCCTGGTTCGGCGTGCCGTCGGCGTGCATGACCCGCGGCCATGCGATCGACAGCCGGTAAGCATCGACCCCCAGATCTGCGATCAGGTCGACGTCGTCGGCCCAGCGTTCGAAGTGTTCGCAGGCCTGCTCGCCGGTGTCGCCGCCCAGGGTCTTGCCGGGGGT
>JBEANV010000538.1:0-3528 GCA_041165285.1 Pseudomonadota bacterium
GTGGATCACCCGCCCGTCGGCCAGCACCACGGTCAGGCCCAGCACGTTCTCGCGCATCGTGCCGTAGCGCACCGCGTTCGTCCCTGAAGCGCGGGTCGCTGCCATGCCGCCGAGCGAGGCATCCGCGCCGGGGTCGATCGGGAAGAACAGGCCCGTGTCGCGGATCTCGCGGTTGAGCTGCGTGCGGGTGACGCCGGCCTGCACGGTGACGGTCAGGTCTTCCGCGTTGACGCGCAGCACGCGGTTCATGCGCGACAGGTCCAGGCTGATGCCGCCTTGCACCGCCAGCAGGTGCCCTTCGAGCGACGAACCGACCCCGAACGGGATTACCGGCACCTCGTGGTGGTCGGCGAGCTTCACGGCGTCGATCACGTCCTCGTTCGATTCGCAGAACACCACCGCGTCGGGCGGCGCTGCGTCGTAGGCCGACTCGTCGCGGCCGTGCTGGTCACGCACCGCCTGGGCGGTCGAGCAGCGGTCGCCGAAGCGGTCACGCAGCGCAGCGAGCATCGCCTCGGGGATCGGGCGCCGGGGGCGGCTCAGGGGCAGGGGGGCGTTCATGGGCGGGTCTCCGGGGTGCGGGCAGGTTGTCTGACGACTGTGTGCTTTGCGGCCATTCTAGGCACCCCGGTTTCCCGCTCCTCTGCCTGCGCTCAGCGTTTGAGCAGGTAGAACTGCAGCCCGCTCGCGTCCGACTGCGCGCTGCCGGTCTGTACCAGCATCACCAGCTTGTCGTCGGCGGCGTGGAAGATCTGCCGGCCGTAGCTGGGCGCGCCATACACCGTGGGCAGCGGCATGTCCGGTTGCGGGTAGAGCAGCGCGCCGCTGTAGCGTTTGTAGACCGCCGGATAGGTGAGCGGGCCGCTGTAGAAGTACAGGGTGGTCGGTGACAGCGCGACCGCTTCCTGCGCCGTGGCCGAGTGGCTCACCGACGCGACGGCGCTGCCCAGCGTGCCCGCGTAGGTCAGGTCGCTGGTGCGGAAGTAGGTGCCGGCGCTGGTGAACAGCAGCGTCTGGTCCCCCGACAGCCAGAACGGCGCGCCCATCGCGTAGTCGCCCCAGTACGGCGAGCCTTGCGACGTGCCCAGCAAGCCCGTGGCCGGATCGACGGTGTGGCCGTAGAGCTGCGACGGCGACAGCCCCAGCGACAGCGTGAACACCTTGCCCACACCGCTGGCGAGGATGGCGCGGGTGCTGCCATAGAGCGACGCGAAGCTGTTGTAGGTCTGCACGGTCACGCCTGTGCGCCCGTCCAGCACCGTGAAGCCGGGTGTCAGCCACTGCCCGCCGGTCTGCCCGGTCAGGTAGACGAGTCCTGCGTCCGACACCAGCGCCTCGGTCTGCGCGCCGCCCGACGCGCTGGAGCGCAGCAGCGTGGCCGTCTGCAGGTCGATCAGGCTGACCGAACCTTCGTGCAGCACCGCAGCCAGCCGGCCATTCGGGCTGAGGTTGAGTCCCTTCACCGCCGCGGGCAGGGCGATTGTGGTGTCGCTGGAGGTGACGGGATGGACCAGGTGCAGCGCGTTCGGCGTGGTGCTGACGATGACGGCCAGGCCCAGTGACGGGCTGTAGCTGGCCAGCAGCGGCGCGTAGCCGAGCTGCACCGTGCCCGGCACCGGCGTGCTGGCGGTGATCGTCAGGCTGGCGATGCTGCTGACGCTGCCTTCGGTGACCTTGACGGTGAGGGTATAGGTGCCGGCGACATCGGGGGTGAAGGACAGGGCGGCGCTGGTCGGGCTGCTCAGGGGGGCGACGGAGCCGGGGGGGCGCGCATCGACCGCCCACTGGTAGGACAAGGGCTTGCCGCTCTGGCTCACGCTGGCGGCGGCCGTGGCGCTGACGGACTGGCCGACGAGGACGCTGGCTTGCGTGCGGTCCAGTGCGGCCACGGGCGGGTAGTTGCCGACGAAGACCATCACCGACTGGCTGGAGCTGCGACCGGACGTGTCGGTGACGACGAGCTGGAACTGGTAGAGGCCGTCCAGATCGGGCGTGAAGGTGAAGTCGGCCTGCGCGGGTTGCGCGGTCGGCACCGTGCTGCCGGCGGGGCGGGTGAGCAGGCTCCAGCGGCAGGCGAGCGCACCACCGCTGGGGTCGTAGCTGCCGCTGCCGCGCAGCGTGACCGGCACCCCCGCGGCGGAGACCAGCGAAGGTGCGGCAATCCGTGGCACGGGCAGCGCGTAGCCGGTGACGACGGCGGTGACGCCGGGTTGCACGGTGAGCGTCGTCGTGTGCTGGCTGGAGATGCCGGTGGCGCTGTCGAGCAGCGCGGTGCGGACCAGGTAGGTTCCGGCCACATCGGGCACGAGGCTGACCAGCCAGCCGCTGGTGGCGGACAGGTTGGCCGCGCTGGTCGCCGGGCGCGAAAGCAACTGCCAGGACACCGTAGTGGTGGCGTAGTTCGGGACGGGGCTGGTGCTGCTGTCGAGCAGCACCAGGTTGCCGACTGCCGCCTCCAGCGCGCTGCTTCCACCCACGGTCGTCACGCTGGCGGCGATGGCCACGGTGGGGGCCTGGGCGGTGGCGTTGTAGACGAAGACCACGTCCGCGAACTGCCCGGTGGCGTTGGTGCCGCGGGCGCGCACCTGGTAGGTGCCGGCCACGTCGGCGGCGAAGAAGGTGATGGTGCCGCTGGTGGTGAGCACAGCCTTGCTGCCGGCGGGTTGCTGCAGCATCTGCCAAGCCACGGCGACGGCGCCGCCGCTTGGGTCGGTGGTCGCTGCCGTGTCGAGCGAGACCATCGCGCCGACGGCCAGCGTCTGGGTGGGGCGGGTTTCGGTGAGGCCCTTGAACACGACCGTGCCGGTGAGGGTCACGACGGAGGCGCCCTGGCTGGCCACGAGCGTGGCGGTCTGGCGTGTGGTGCGGCCCTGGTCGTCGGTCACGTCGAGCGCGACGACGTAGCTGCCGGCCACGTCTGGCGCGAAGGTGGTCCGGGCGCTGGCGAGGCGGGCGGGATCGAGTGTCGCGGCGCTGTTGTCGGGGCGGGTGGTCAAGGTCCAGGCGTAGCGGGTCTGCACGCCCGAGGCGGTGCTGGCGCTGCCGTCGAGCGCGATCTCGCTGCCCAGCGTGACCGGCACCGTGGCGGGGCTGGCGGACAGGGCCTGCGCCGTGGCCCGGATCACTGCAGTGGGCGGGCTGTCCGCCGAGCTGGTGCCACCACCACCGCCGCACCCTGCCAGCACGAGGGCCAGCGTCAGCCACCCGATCCACCGTTGCACGCGCTGCTGCATTCCCATCCCCATTCCCTTCATGTTTTTGCTGGAATTCGCTCGGACTGTATTGGAACCGGCCAGGGGAAGACAGGACGTCTGCGTGGCGTGGGTGGTCAGGCCCACACTCGGCGGTGTTCCTTCCCCCTGTCCCAGGAGACTCGCATGAACGTCAACGTCGGTGGCGCAGACCGCATTCTGCGCATCGTGGTCGGTCTGGTCCTGATGCTGCTGGCGTCCTTCTGACTGCGGTTCAGGTGGCGGGCTCGCGGTAGGCCTTGAACGCGTCGCGCACCGGGTTCAGCGAGCGTTCGAT
>JBEANV010000539.1:0-3955 GCA_041165285.1 Pseudomonadota bacterium
CGACGCCATAGTCCGCAAAGCCGTATGTGCTGGGTGAATAGGCCTGCGTCCGGTCGAGCGTCGCGATTTCGCGCCAGTGCAGGCGCGCCTGGTCAGGTTGTCCGCGGTAGAGGGCATGGAACGCCTTGCTCACCGAATAGATCGGCAGTTCGTCGGGGCGAGCCTCGCGCGGTGCCTCGGGCCATTGCTCAAGCAAATCCGCCAACCGGTCCGGATTGTCTGAATAGCCGGCGACGGTGGCGCGGATCAGGTCGATCTCGAACCGCGACGCCACCGAAAGGTCGGGCTGGGCCATCATCAGATCGAGCAGCGGCTCGGCCTCGGCGTACTTCTCGCCCATGGCCAGGGCCCACGCGGCGGGTGCCCAGAAGCTCGGGTGCAACTTGACCTCTTCGGAGCGCAGGTGGTGGAACCACTCCAGGACGGCTGCGCTGCGACCCAGCACCGTCATCTGATGAACGCTTCGCTCCACGAGCGCTATCGCCGCTTGCACGTCGCCGGCCAGATGGGCCTGGTGCGCGGCATCCTCGTTCAGCCCGTGATCTGCGTACCAGACGGAGGCACGCCTCGACATGGCCTCGCGTTCGGCCGCCGGCAGCTGCGCGAGCTGCTCCTTCAGCGCGTCCCTGGCGCGAGGGTGCATGCGCATCCAGTCGGCACCTTCGCCTTGCACGAGCAGGGGCGTCTCGTCGCGCAGGCGCAGCAGATCGCGGGTTGAAACCTCGGCGCCGAAGGCGACTTCACACAGGTCAGGGTGAATCAGATCGAACTGCGCCAGCCGAACCAGCAGGCGCACGGTGTCTGCGGGTTGCCGATCGATCAGGGTGTCGACGAAGTAGCGTTGGATGTCGGCCGTGGCGGCAGACAGCAGCCCGTCGAGGTCACCGCTGCGATGCAGCGCAGCGACGGCCAACTGCACCCCGAGCGGCCATCCCTCGGTCAGTTCGTGCAATCGCACACCGGCCTCCGGCGTGCAGCGGTTGCCCAGAGCGGCGTACAACACAGCCAGGGTCTCGTCACGCCGAAACCGGAGGTCGGAGGCCGTGACCTGCGTGACCGGAGCCATGCTGAACGCACCGCTGGCGGTCAGCGCGCCGGTGGGGCGCGCCCCGAGCACCACGCGCAGGTTGGCTGGCACGTTGCCCAGCAGGTAGCTAAGAATGTCGGTGCGCGTCTGCGTGGGCAACTTCTCGACATCGTCCAACACGAAAAGAACTTCGACGGACATGCTGGCAACCTCGGCCAGCCATCCCGTGATCGCCGTCTGCGGGTCGGGACAGTTCTCGATCCACGCCATGAAGGACTCAGCGAAGCCGCGCTTGCCACTCACTGCCCGCGTGGCATGCGCGAGCCCGTGAACCAGCCGCAGTGGTTCATCGCGGGTATCCGCAGTGAGCCAACAGGCCAGCGCACCCTTGGTCAGCGCTTCGCGCCGCCACTGGGCCAGTTGCGAGGTCTTGCCGAAGCCGCTGGGCGCCAGCAAGGCGATCACGCGGGGTCCGGTCAGCTCGAGCCGTTCCAGGGACAGACGCTCACGTTCCAGGAAGCCTCGCGCGGCGCGAGGCGGTGTCGACTTCAGCACCAGTGCTGGGTCCCAACTCGAAGGGTGACTCGGCATTTTTTTGTCGTTCGCGAATGAGGGGCCGGGGGTGTCACCTGAACTCGAAGGCGCTTGCACTTGCCTTTTGATTTTACGGACGGTCGGTCCTCGGTGAACGCCCCGAAAGCTCTTTCCGCCAAGGGTTTGCCCCAGCGCCCGCCCACTCTCGGATGGGGGGGCGTCGAAGGTGCCGACTCCGTAACGTACGCACCCATGGATCAACGCGCGCTGGCAACTGCGGCGGCCTCCATCGCGACGAACCCGAAGGAGACATCGATTGAGCTGGAAGAACTACCCGATTGCAGCGCTCGTGATGTTGCTGGGCCTGCATCTGGTGGCGCATGTCGACCGCAACCTGCTCGTCGCATTCGCTCCTCAGGTGATCGGCGACCTGTCCATCAACAACACCCAGTTCGGCTTTCTCGCCGGTGCCGCCTGGGTGCTGAGCTACAGCATCACGTCGGTTCTGGCGGGTGCGCTGGCCGATCGCTACAGCCGCACGCGCATCCTCGGTGTGGCGATCTTGATCTGGAGCGCGTGCACGGCTGCCTCGGGCTACGCGATGAGCTTCGAACAGATGGTCGCTGCACGGCTGTTGGTGGCTTGCGGTGAGGCTGCACTGGTGCCGGCGGCGCTCTCGCTGCTGATCGAACTGTTCTCTGTGCAGCGGTTCAGCACCGCCTCCGGGGTCTTCTTCATGGGGCTTCCGCTGGGCACCGGCGCAGCGTTTCTGATTGCCGGGACGTATGGCGCGGTCAATGGCTGGCGGGGCAGCTTCTATCTGCTCGGAGTCATCGGTGCGCTGCTCGCTGTGCCCATGTTCTTCTTGCGGGACGACCGAGGCCAGACGACTGCACAAGCCGGGGGCCTTCGACTGTTCGATCAGGTGCGCACAGCCCTGGCCGACTTGCGAGCCACCCCGGTGGTCGGGTTCACCATGCTGGGGTTCGTGACGATCCACATTGCGTTTGCGAGCCTGGCCTTCATTCAGGTGTGGCTGGTCCAGGAGCGGGGCTTCGAGGCGGCCGAGATTGCGCGCCGCGTCGGCGGCATGCAGCTGACCTTCGGCACCCTGGGCGCGCTGGTGGGTGGGGTGCTCGCCGACCGATTGGCCCGGCGCGTGCCAGGCGGGCATGCGGGATTCATCGTCCTGTTGATGGTCTTGTGCGGGCCGCTGATGCTGATGCGCTTCGTGGTCGCCAGCGACTCGCCGGCCTTCTTTGTGTGCTTGTGCGCCGCGTTCTTCCTCCCGCTGGCCATCTACGGCCCGGCGAACGCCCTGCTGCAGGGGCTCACGCCGGCGCGATCGCGTTCCCTGGTCACCGGGATCACGATCCTCCTGATCAATGTGATCGCCATCGCGATTGCATCGGCCGTCGTGGGTGCCGCCATCGACAAGCTCAAGGCCGCTGGCGCAGCGTCGCCGCTGAGCACGGTCCTGTTCTGGGCCGACGCGACGGCGCTCTGTTCCGCCTTCTTCTTTCTGCTGGCGGCACGTCAGCGGCGCGAAGCGTCGCTCATGCCAATGAAGGCGAGCGCTTAGCGCACTCCGCGCAGTTTCATCTGCAGACGAACACCACGTCAATCCGACATCCATCAACCCCCTCGTCCAATGCAAACCACCATCTACATCGCCGGTGTCGGCATGACCCAGTTCGGCCGCCACATCGAACGGCCGCTTGCTTCACTGGCAGAGGAGGCGCTCGGCGCAGTGCTGCGCGATGCCGGGGCGAAAGTCGCCGACATCGAACAGGCCTTCTATTCCGGCGTCACGCAGGGAACGCTGCAAGGGCAGAACGCCGTTCCCGGCCAAGTGATTTTTTCCAAGCTCGGCTTGATTGGGCTGCCGGTCTACAACATCGAGAACGCCTGCGCGTCGGGCACCAGCGCTTTCCAGCTGGCAGTGCAGGCCTTGCGGGCGGGTGCCTGTGATGTCGCGCTGGCACTGGGCGCCGAGAAGATGAACATCGAGGACAAGAAGCGTGCGCTGGCCTTGTTCGAAGGGGGCTGGGACGTACTCACCGCCGAGGAAAGCGCCGCCCGCCTGCTGGCCCTGGGCGCGGACGTGCCGGTGCCCGCCGGCAGCGAGTCCACGCGCCCCTACAGCCGCTTCATGGCGATCTATGCGTCGATGTGCAAGCTCTGGATGAAGAAATTCGGCACCACGCAGCGCCAGATCGCCGCAGTCGCCGCCAAGAACCACATGCACTCGGTGCACAACCCGCTGTCGCAATACCGCCAGCCCTTCACGATCGATGAAGTCCTGGCCGCTGCGCCGATCACCTACCCGTTGACCATTCCGATGTGCTCGCCGCTGTCCGACGGCGCAGCTGCCGTGCTGGTGTGCACCGAGGC
>JBEANV010000540.1:0-3217 GCA_041165285.1 Pseudomonadota bacterium
TCGTGATGACGATGTCCTCGCCATGCACGTAGAACTCGCCCGGCATGATGCGGACCGCATCGGCGTTGAAGACCACCTCGCGGTAGAAGAAGTTCGCCTGGCCATCGACCCGGGGCTGCGCCCGCAGCCGGTCCAGCCGACCAGGCACCACCCGGGCCAGAACGGGATCAATGCGCGGGTTGTCTGCGGGCGGAGAGGGAGGCAAATGGGACAAGGAGGGCTCGCAATGCAATTCAGGGCCACTGTGCGGGCCGCGCCGGTCCGGGCTCTTGCCGAGAAGCCGGTCATTCACCATCCATCTCCCACTCAAGTCGGGGGGGTCATGCCGTAGACTTCAAATGACGCACTTTGGAACGTCTTTTTCGGGATTCGGCGATACCAGCGCCAGAAACCACGCCCTTCAGACCTCTGACCCAGCCGTTGTTGCCTTCACTCCCCATGGCTCAGATGCCGCGCACAGCCCGTGAAACGACCGTGATCTCGGTCGGTGGTCACACCTTGCAGGTGGGCCTCGCGCTGCAGCTGCTGGAGCGCGCTGGCCAACACGACTGGATGGCCCGGCTGGAACCCGGCTCGCCCGCCTGGATGCAGGCGCTGATTGACGGCCTGTGCACCTTGTCCAGCCGCGATCCGCTGACGGGGCTGTTCAACCGCCGCCAGTTCGAGGCCAGCCTGGACAGCGAGATCGACCGCGTGGCGCGCACCGGCGAGTCGGCGCTGCTGCTGCTGCTCGACATCGACCACTTCAAGCGCGTCAACGACACCTATGGCCACACCGCCGGTGATCTGGTGATCCGCCGCATCGGGCAGGCACTGCAGGACTGCGTGCGCCCCATGGACACGGTGGCGCGGCTGGGCGGCGAAGAGTTTGGTGCCGTGCTGCCCAACTGCCCGGCCAACTTCGGCCAGGCCGTGGCCGACCGGGTGCGCCAGGCGATCGAATCAACCGTTGTCGCAGCCGCACCGGACCAGCACATCGCCGTCACCGTCAGCGTCGGCGGCGCGTTCGCTCCGCAGTGGGTGCGCTCATCGTCACAGCTGTGGATCGAGCGTGCAGACCAGCAGCTCTACCGTGCCAAGGCCGCCGGCCGCAACCGCGTCTGCCTGGAGCCGCCGCTGTCGCATCCGAACGTCCACCACCCCGGCGACGCCACGCACGAACACCTGCTCGGCCCCGTGTCGGACTACATGCCCGATCCACTGGACTCGACCTCTTGAGCCACGGGACGCACAACGCACACGGCGTACAGTGCATGTGATGATCACCGAACCCTCTGAACCCACCGATTCCGACACACCGGCCACGCCCTACGCATGGGTCGGCGGCGATGCACGCGTGCGCGAACTCGTCGACCGCTTCTACGACCTGATGGATCTGGAGCCCGGTTACCGCGCACTGCGCGCCGCCCACGGCACCTCGCTGGCCGATGCCCGCGACAAGCTCTACTGGTTCCTCAGCGGCTGGCTGGGCGGCCCGCAGCACTACACCGAGCGCTTCGGCCATCCGCGGCTGCGCATGCGGCACATGCCCTTCTCGATCGGCGTGCAGGAGCGCGACCAGTGGGTCGCCTGCATGCACCAGGCAATGACGGAGGTGGCGCTGGACCCGGTGCTGGTCGAGCGGCTGACGGAGAGTTTTTTCGGCACCGCGGACTGGATGCGCAACCGCTGATCCGCAGCGCGCCCAGCGTCAGCGCAGCCGTCCGTCCGGCCTGCGCGCCGAGGCCAGCAACACGATCAGCGCCCCCGCCCCGCCATCCGGCCCCCGGGCCTGCGTGAAGGCGAGCACCTCCTGGCGCTGCACCAGCCAAGTGCGTACCTTGCCCTTGAGCACAGGGTGCCGGCCTGGCGAGCCCAATCCCTTGCCATGCACCACGCGCACGCAACGCCAGCCGCGCTTGCCTGCCTCGCTCAGGAACAGCACCAGCGCCTCGCGCGCCGCATCACGGTTCAGGCCATGCAGGTCGATCTGGCCCTGCAGCGACCAGCGTCCGAGGCGGAGGTGCTTGAGCACATCGTCACCGATGCCGGACTGGCGGTAGGAAAGCTGGTCATCGGTCTCCATCAGCGAGGCCGCGTCGAAGTCGTCCGACAGCGACACGCGCAGCACTTCGGCGTCGTCGAGGGCACGCTGGAACGGCTCGGGCAAGGGACGCAGGCGGGGGATGTCGGCAAGGTTGCTCGGCCGCAGCGGCGTCACGTCGCCGACGGTCAAGGTGAACAGCTCGCGCTCGCGCCGCCGCGCCGCCTCCACCGCCGCGCGGCGCGCGGCCTGCGCCTCGGCGCGCTGGCGCTGTTCGCGCAGCGCCCGGTGGATGGCGGCCAGTTCCGACAGCGAATGCACCTTCACAGCAAGCCCCGCTCCGCGAACGACACCACCGGCCCGCGCCCGACGACCATGTGGTCGAGCACACGCACGTCGACCATCGCCAGCGCCGATTTCAGGCTCTGCGTCAGGAACTCGTCCGCGCGCGAAGGCTCCGCGACGCCGGAAGGATGGTTGTGCGCGAGGATCACCGCCGCCGCGTTCAGCGCCAGCGCCCGCTTGAGGACTTCCCGCGGGTAGACGCTGGTCTGCGTCAGCGTGCCGCGGAACATCGGCTCGTAGGCGATCAGCCGGTGCTGCGCATCCAGGAAGAGCACGGCGAACACCTCGTAGCCCAGCTCGCCGAGCTGCAGCTTCAGGTAGTCGCGCACCGACTGGGGTGAATCGAACACCGGCCGCTGCGCCAGCTCCATCGCCAGCGCCCGCCGCGCCAGCTCCAGCACCGCCTGCAGCTCGGCCCGCTTGGCCGGCCCGAGGCCCTTCACCGTCTTCAGCGCGTCGCCCTCGGCGCGCAGCAGGCCGCCGATGCCACCGAACTTGTTCAGCACCTGCTCGGACATCTGCAGCACCCCGGTGCCCTGGATGCCGGTGCGCAGCAGCAGCGCCAGCAGCTCGGCATCCGCCAGCGCGGACGGGCCCTGGGCCAGCAGCTTTTCGCGGGGACGCATCGCAACAGGAAGGTCTTTCATCGGCGGCACCTAAAATCGAGGGTCAGTCTACCCAGAACTGGCTGCGGCCCACCCGCGCATCCCCCATTTCCGCCCGCCTCTCCCCCATCGCTCCCCGACCACTCTCTACCAGGATCACCGCCGTGCCTCAGGTCCAACCGGGTTCATTCCTGACCCTGCATTACCGCCTCGCCGGCCCCGACGGCGGCGACATCGTCAACAC
>JBEANV010000541.1:0-2701 GCA_041165285.1 Pseudomonadota bacterium
TGATCGCAACTTGGGTGCGCATGGGTCTTCCTTGGAGTTGAAGATGTGGGAGGCCGGTGGATCACCGGCCTCCCGCCGACCCTGTCCGTCAGGCTCGGGATTGCGGTAGGCGCCGGCGCCCTACTCCGCGTGTGCCACCTTGCTGCTGCGCAATTCGAGCGGCTGCACGAGTGCGTTCGGATCGCGTGACGAACCTCCGACGCGGATGCTGGCGTGGCCAGCTGGCACCCGCCAAGCCTTGTCCCAGATCGCGAAACGGGCGGCGGGAACGGTGAGCCTGATCCGCTTCGATTCACCGGCAGCCAGCGTCAGCTTCTTCCAGGCGACGAGGCGCTGCGGCGGCTCGCCGGCCGCAACGGGCAAGGCGGCATACACCTGCGCCACCTCGGCCCCCGAGCGCGTGCCCGTGTTCTTCAGCGAGAAGCTCACCTTCGCTTCACCCCGCCTGTCGACTGAAACGTGCAGCCCCGAATAGGCGAACGTCGTGTACGAGAGTCCATGGCCGAAGGGAAATAGCGGCTGGATGCTTTTGGCGTCGTACCAGCGATAGCCCATCTTCAGGCCCTCGGTGTAGACGACGTTCAGGTCCGTCGCAGAGATTGCAGCCTGCGGGAGATCAGCCTCACGCTTCGGATAACTCAGCGGCAGCTTGCCCGAAGGGTTGACCGCACCGACCAGAATGTTCGCGATGGCGGCACCGCCCTGCGTGCCGGGGTACCAGGCCTGCACCACCGCGTGCACGGAACCCAGCCACGGCATCGTCACTGCGGTGCCGGTTTCGAGCACGACGACCATACGCCGGGCGCTGGCTGCAACGGCTGCGATCAACGCGTTCTGGTCGTAGGCCTGATTGGCCGGATCTGTCGCGTTGTCCGGCAAGGACAGGTTGGGGAGGTCGACCTGCTCCGTCGTGAACTGCGTGCCCACGACGATCGCAACGTCGGCTGCGGTGGCTGCAGCAACAGCAGCAGCCGTGTCGCTGCCGTCGAGATAGGTCACCGTCACCCCGGGCAACTTGGCGCGCAGCGCCGCGAGCGGTGACGACAGGTACCAGGTGGCGCACAGCGGGAAGGTGTGGATGTACGGGTCCGTGGCCCCAGGCGTCAGACAAACGCCCGGATCGCTGTCGCGTGAAGGCACCCGTCCTGACCCACCACCCCCCATCACGCCCACATCGGCATGGCCACCGATGACGACGACGGTTCGAATGCGTGTCGTGTCCAGCGGCAGCACGGGCGACCTGTCACCGGCGGACACTGCGTTCTTCAGCAGGACCATCGAACGCTCCGCGGCTTGCAATGCCAGCGCGTCGCCAGCCACCGTATCGATCGTGCCGGGCGTCTTCGGTGGCGGTGAATCCATCAGCCCGACGCTGTAAAGCGTTCGCAGTTTGCGTTGAACCATGTCGTCGAGTCTGCTCGGCGCCACAGTGCCGGCATCGAGCGCTGCCTTCAGCCTCTGGTTGAAGTAGCTCGGGAACGGCAAGGGCGTCGGGTTGTAGTCGTCGAGGTTGCCGGCCTGCTCCTCGTCGATCCCGGCGTTCGCGGCCCGCGCCGTGTCGGTCAACGCGAGAAACCAGTCCGACTGGACCACTCCCTTGTAGCCCCACTCGTTCTTCAGGATATTGGTGATCAGCGTCTTGTTCTCGCAGGACTTCTCGTTGTTGACGGCGTTGTAGGCGCACATCACGTTGCCCGGTTCGCTCTTGATCGTGGCGATTTCGAAGCCGAGCAGGTAGAGCTCGCGCAGGCTGCGTTCGTCGATGACGGAATTGGAAGCGAAGCGATTGGTCTCCTGGCTGTTGGCGGCGTAGTGCTTGAGCGTGGCAATCACCTTCTGTGACTGGGTGGCTTCGGTTCGTGCGGCCATCAACTCGCCAGCCAGGACCGGGTCTTCGCCGAGATACTCGAAGGTGCGTCCATTGCGGGGCTCACGGGCCATGTTCAGACCACCACCCAAGCCTTGCGCATAGCCCAGCGTGCGGATCTCTTTCCCGATCAGCGTGCCATAGCTGGCAGCCAGGTCGGTGTCCCAGCTGGCAGCCAAGGCCAGCGTATTGGGCAGCGGGGTCGCGTTGACGCCCACCACGTTGATGCCCGAAGCAGAGTCCACGGATTTCAGGTCGGGGATGCCCAAGCGAGGAATGCCTGGAATGAAGCCCGCACCCACGGCCTGCAAACCCGCACCGTGGACGAGCTGGATCTTCTCGGCCTGCGTCATCTTGGCGAGCAGACGGCTCGCCTTGCGATCGGCCGTCTCGTCGGCCTCCCTTCTGGCGGACAGCGCGCTCGCCTTGCCATCGAGCGCCTCATCGGCGCCCGCGGAGCCACCGCCGCCGCATGCCAGCAACGTAGCAACAGCGGCCGCCGCACCGACGAGGGCGGCGGAGCGACGAAGTACACGCCGACGGCGTAGTTTGGAGTCGCTGAAAGTGGTCATGTTGTCTCCTCATACCGATCTGGGCCGGCGGGTTGTTGTGAAGGCCTTGGTTGGCCCCGGGGGGGGGGGGGTGATCGAAATTCCGGTGGGTCGTCAGACTCAATGGGCGGCGGCCTACCCGACCCACGGCAAGTGGGTGCGCCAGCTTGCGATGCGACTCCAGCGCCACTGGCCAGCGGGCAGCAGCCAGTCGACGCCAAAGGCACACACACCCAGCCTCTCCCGCTGCGCCTCGGAGGGTTCCAATTTCATGGTGGCAATG
>JBEANV010000542.1:0-2521 GCA_041165285.1 Pseudomonadota bacterium
GCGTGTTGCCGTGGTGGAGTTATCGCAGGCCGAAGGCCTGAGCTACGGGCCGCAGCGCCGAAAACGGCGCAGCGCAGCGATTACTCCCCCAAGTAGGCGGCGCGGACCTTCGGGTCGTTAAGCAACTGCTTGGCGTCGCCGCCCATCGTGATCTCGCCCGAGTCCATTACGTAGCCGCGCGACGCGATCTGCAGCGCACGGCTGGCGTTCTGCTCGACGAGCAGGATCGTCACGCCCTGGCTGTGGATGTCGCCCACGACCTCGAAGATCTTGTCGACCATGATCGGCGACAGGCCCATCGACGGCTCGTCCATCAACAGCACCTTTGGCCGCGCCATCAGCGCGCGGCCCATGGCCAGCATCTGCTGCTCGCCGCCGGACATGGTGCCGGCGAGCTGCGCGCGGCGCTCCTTCAGGCGCGGGAAGATGCTGAACACCTTCTCGATGTCGGCGTCGATCTCCTGGTCGTTGCGCGTGTAGGCGCCCATCTGCAGGTTCTCGGTGATCGTCATCCGGGTGAAGGTGCCGCGCCCCTCGGGAATCATCACCAGCCCCTGCTTGGCCAGATCCCAGGAGCCTTGGCCCTTCAGGCTCTTGCCGAGGTACTTCACGTCACCATCGGCGATGGGCTGCATGCCGGTGACCGCCTTGAGCGAGGTGGTCTTGCCCGCGCCGTTGGCACCAATCAGGCTGACCAGCTCGCCTTCGCGGACTTCGAGCGTCACGCCCTTGACCGCCTGGATGCCGCCGTAGGCGACCTTCAGGTTCTCGATGCTCAGCAGAACCTGGCCGCTGCCGCCGGTCTTGTGGTGAATTGCGGTTGCCATCGTGTGGGGTGTCCGTGCTGCGTTTGCGTTCAATGGGCCTTGTGACCGGTGCCCAGGTAGGCCTCGATCACCTTCTCGTTCTTCTGCACCTCGGCCGGCGTGCCCTCGGCGATCTGCTTGCCGTAGTCGAGCACCGTCAGCCGGTCGCACAGCCCCATCACCAGCTTCACGTCGTGTTCGATGATCAGGATGGTGCGACCATCCTTGCGGATCTGGTCGATCAGCTCGCGCAGCACCCCCTTCTCCGTGGCGTTCATGCCGGCGGCTGGCTCGTCAAGCGCGATCAGCTTGGGATCGGTGGCCAGGGCGCGGGCGATCTCCAGCCGCCGCTGGTCACCGTAGGACAGCGTGCGCGCCTTGTATTCGGCGTATTTGCCGATGCCGACGTAGTCGAGCAGCTCCTGCGCGCGTCGGGCAATGGCAGCCTCCTCGGCCTTGAAGCCGGGGGTGCGAAAAATGGCGCCGAGCAACCCAGAGTGCGAGCGCACATGCCGCCCCACCATGACGTTCTCCAGCGCGGTCATTTCGGGAAAGAGCCGGATGTTCTGGAAGGTACGGGCAATGCCAGCGGCCGCCACCTCATGCACCGCAGTTGGCGTATAGGGGGCGCCGCCGAGGTTGAACGTGCCACCGTCCGGCGTGTAGAGGCCGGTGATGACGTTGAAGAAAGTCGTCTTGCCGGCGCCGTTCGGGCCGATCAGGCCGTAGACCTGCCCCTTGTGGATGGTGATGCCCACGTCCGAGAGGGCTTGCAGGCCGCCGAAGCGCTTGGAGACGCCCTTGACTTCCAGGACGATGTCCGCGGTGTTCTTGCTCATGGGGAGATGGCTCCTGTTCGCTTCAGCTTCACTTGGCCGCCGGAGCGGCCTTGCCATGCTCGGGCGCGGGCCACAGGCCGCGCTGGCGCACCAGCATGATCGTGATCATCGCCAGCGCGATCAGCAACTGGCGCAGGATGGCCGCGTCCAGCCGCCCGCCCGTCATGGCTTGCACGTCGCCGGCCACATAGCGCAGCACTTCCGGCAGCGCCGACAGCAGCAGCGCGCCCAGGATCACGCCGGGGATGTGCCCGATGCCGCCCAGCACCACCATCGCCACGATCATCACGGACTCGGCCAGCGTGAACGACTCGGGCGAGATGAAGCCCTGGAAGGCCGCGAACATGGCACCCGACACCCCGCCGAAGGTGGCGCCCATGCCGAAGGCGAGCAGCTTCAGGTTGCGGGTGTTCAGCCCCATCGCCTTGGCGGCGATCTCGTCCTCGCGGATGGCCATCCAGGCGCGGCCGATGCGCGAAACCTCCAGCCGACGGCAGACGATCACCGTCAGCACCACCAGCCCCAGGAACAGGTAGTAGTACAGCACCACCGGCGGGAAGGTGTGTCCGAACAGGTCCACCGGCTTGCCGAAGCTGAAGCCGAAGAAGTTCATCGGGTCGATCTGGCTGATGCCGCGCGGACCGTTGGTGATGTTGAGCGGGTGCTCCAGGTTGTTCATGAACACCCGGATGATCTCGCCGAAGCCCAGCGTCACGATGGCCAGGTAGTCACCGCGCAGCTTGAGCGTCGGGGCCCCCAGCGTCACGCCGAAAAACGCCGCCACCAGCGCCGCCACAGGCACCACGGCCCAGATGGGCATGTGCAACCCGTCCGGGAACATCGCCTTGATCCACTCGAAGTTGTCCGAGAGATGCG
>JBEANV010000543.1:0-99394 GCA_041165285.1 Pseudomonadota bacterium
CAAACGCCAGCCAGCAGGCGGAGACCGGGCATATAGCGCCCCCGCGTGAATCGACCCCAAGTCAGTGTCCTGCTGCAGTGCGTGTCTGAGACCGGGAGACATTGCCGGTGACACCCCGGAAAGACGGGGACCAATTCGCGGGCTTGGCCGAGTGGTTCAGGCACCAGCCTTCCAAGCTGGTCACGCCGGGTTCGATTCCCGCAGCCCGCTCCAGGTAATGCGCCACGTAGCTCAAAAGTCGGAGCGTCCAACTGCGCCACCGACCGGTGGCGTTCAGCTTGGAAGGTTGCGGGTTCAAGTCCCGCCGTGGCGCACCATCATGCTGCCAGTTCAGCCTCCAGGCTGGCGATGCTGCCCTTCAGCTCGTCTCGCCGGACCTCAAGTCCCTTGAGCTGATTCACCCGGCTGACCTTTGCCGCTGGCAATGCTGGCGCCTTCTCGCGGGTCAGCGCCTTCGTGAACTTGTCGCGCCCGGCCACCAGCTTTGCCACGATCTCCTTGACCGCTGCCGCGGCGTCATCTTGCTGGCGCATGGGCGTGACCTTGCCGTTCAGCTTGACCTCGAACACGTCGCCCGTGGACTTCACCAGCAGATCGACCCGCTGCGAGTCGGCAAACGTGAACGAAAGCGCCTTGAACTTGACCCCTGCACGGGTCTTTTCCTTCGCGTCAACCCCGACATCCAGCACCTGAGCGCCATTCGTGCGGAACGCCTTTACCGCGTCCTTGACGGTCGAATCCTTGGCGCTCAAGCCCGCATAGTTGAAGTTCTTCATGGTGGTCCTAGTGGCGGGTCATCCGCCTGCAAACACATTGGGGGAACCCTGCGCGATTACGCTGCCGCAGGAGACTGAATCGCCGATCCGTGCCAGTGGGCGCCCCTCGGCAAACACCGTGGCACTGCCGCCCGCCACACTGCCGGCGTGGAATTTCTTCTTGAAAATGTGGACGCCGTAGGGGTCGCCCTGCACCATGGCCGGGATTCCGTTGACCAGCACCGTTCCCGCGGTACCCGATCCCGATCGCGGCGGAAAACCGCCATGCCCTGAGCATGGGCACCCGTCGAATGAGACTGATGGCATGGCCTACCTTCGCGCGTTGACTTCGGCCGCGAGTCGATCGCGGTTCGGGGTGTAGTTCGGCTGCACGCCGAACGGGTAGCGCAACGTCCGCGGCGGATCAATGATGCCCGCGCCGGTGCGCGTCTCACGAAACTCGATTTCCAGCGCGTACCGCAGCTTGCCCGGCTGGCTGGCGATGTAGCGGATGACCTCGGGCGAGTCGGCTGGGATCTGGTCGAAGTCCAGAACGCTTTCCAGCGCGCCGCCCGGCCGCATGTGGGCAATTTCCAGAATCGTGAACCCCGCGTCCAGAAGCGCGCGCATGTCCGGGATCGTCAGCGCCACGTCCAGGCCAATCCCGTAGCTCACGGGCACGGGCTGCGTAGCCACCAGCACAGCGCCGACCGGTGGCGTCGGCACCACCTCGGCACGGATCAGGGTGATCTTCCCCATGGTGGCGGGCGGCTTCTCGGACGGGTCCGGCATGACCTTGATCCGGTGCATGACCAGCGGGGAGCCGACTGGGTACCGGAACCACGCGGGCGGCGTCACGCTGTCGTCCATGAGGCCGTTTTCGGTATCCAGTGGCGCGATCAGCATGTTGGAAGTCAGTTCAGGTTGATCTTGCTGCCGCGCACGGAAACAACCCCGCCAGCCATCGTGATGGAGCAACCGCCAGCCTTGATCGTCACCGAGCTGCCGGCGTCAATGGTCACGTCCTTGCTCACCTTCACCACCGCAATACCGCCGCCGGAATCCAGCGTCATGGACGCGCCTTCGCCCAGCAGCTTCAACAGCTCATCGAACTTGATTTCAACGTTCTTGTGGTGCCACCGCCGCCAGTCCACGGCGTTGTCGATGTTCTTGGCGCGGTAGCCCACGATCAGGGGGTATCGAGCGTCACCGCGCTCGAATTCGAGCCACACCCGATCGCCGGGCAGGATCTCGATTTCCGTGGTCTCCGACCGGTCCCCGATGGCCTGCATGATCTGCGCCACCAGCTCTGCACTGGCGCCGTCCGTGATCCCGTCCACCTTCACCCGGCATGTGCGCTTCACTGGGTCGTAGGACGTGACCACACCCGGCCATTTGCCATGGATTTCGTTCATTGCACCACCTTCCCCAGCCACAGGCGCGTGGTCGATTCCTGTTCCGGGCCGCCGCCGCCAATCGCCATCGTGTGCGCCGCCGTCACGATCAGCATGGGGTCTCCATCCATCGTGATCACTTGCCCAGCCCGAAGGTCTGGCGCGTAGATGGATGACAGGATGCGCCGCGTGATGACGGCCATGCTCGCGTTTGCCAGCACGGTCGGCGACTTCCATGGCATGTAGGACGCAACCCGGCCAGACTCGCGCCGGCCGTGCAGCAGGGCGCCATCGGGCGCAACCGTGAACGCCCATGGCACGGCCGACTTTTCGACCAGACTGGATTCAAAAATTTCGGCGGAATCCTGCAGCATCTGCCGTGCCGGCTTGCTTCGCTGCAGGTCTTGCAGCCGCTTGAACTCAAGCAGCCCCGTGTCTCCCACGACCAGCGCCGCGCCGGCCTCGCGCAGCGCCTGGGCAATGCTGAAAGTGGGGGTCTGCCCGATCAGGCACGCGAAGGCGCCGACGTGGACGCTGCCCGTGATGCTGGCCGACGCGCCGCACGCCCGCATGACGCCAAGAAGGTCGGACTCGTAGGCCACAACGGCACGTTGCCGCGGCACGGCGAGACTTGCGCACGACGCCAGCAGGCCGATAAACGCCTTCGTGTCGCCAGTGCGCGATCCTTGGACGATGCCCGACTGCGCGCCGTAGCCGACCTTGACGATCAGGAACTCTTGCTTCATCAGGCCCGCCTTGAACTTCGCCCCTTCGACGAAAGCCGCAGTCTCCGCAACGTCGCGGACAACCACCTCAATCGTGGACGGGATCGGGATCAGGTCAGATCGGTGGATGGTCCGAACCACCACGTCGCCGCGCAGTGGCTCGGATGACCCTGGCGGATAGACCAGCACGGGATCAGTACACGGTGATGGCCTGAGCCACGAACGCCGCGCGGTTCATGCCGGCCTCGGCCTCGACGATGGCCCCTGCGATCTCGGACACGCTGCGCCCGTAAAACTCGACCCCCATGGCCCGCGAAGCCTCTAGGCGCAACGCATTGGCCCGCTCGCAGTACAGGTTCCCCAGCGGGCAGATCAGCGAAGCCTCGCCGTTCGTCAGGTCGGTATCGAGCGCCACGGGGCCGGCCGGAAGATCGCCGATCCGGCCCTCGGGCATGTAGGTGCAGTCGCTGACCACCAGCCCGGTAGGCGCCAGCGTTGGCAGCCAGTCCGTCGCGTCAGGGTCGGTCGGGCCGTACTGTGCCAGCGCACGGATTGCCCCGTGCGCCGCATAGAAGCGCGCCGCGACCAAGAAGCACTCGCGCACCTCATCTTGCGACAGCACCAGCCCGGCCACGCCATCAAAGGCGTGGCGCTGGTCGGCGTACTCGGACACCTTCACGCGGTCACTCCACGTAGTTCGACGGGATCTTGTCGGTGGCGAAGTAGTGGCCGAACATGGTCGCGCTGATCGACGTGACTTGCGAGCGGTTTTCCCAATCGCGGTCGGTCGGCTCCACGGTCAGGAAGCAGTCCACGATTCGGAAGCCGCCGCGGTGGCGATCCGGCGTGCCGCGGTAGATCGTGGCGTTGAACCGGCCGCGGTTCGGCGACTTGATGATCTGCTCCAGGAACGTGCGGACGTGGCCGCGAACAGTCTCGTGCAGCGTGACTTGGCCTTGGAAGTTGACCTTGAGCTGTTGCGGCTGCCAGCCGGCCGCACCCATGGGAGTCGGGTACTCGATTTCACCGGCCGGGGCCAGATCCGGCATGGGGAGCTGCTTGATCAGCAGGTGCATGTGTTCGTGGCCATCGGGCACCATCGTCACATCGGAGTTCACGTCGCGGTCGCCCATCGCCCGCTCAAGCAGGTACTGGGCTTCCAAGTAGGTGTTGTCGGAAACGGTCATGATTCACCTCGCTCGCGCGGGTCGGGTTGATGTTGCCGGGAGTTTGACTACCCGGCCACTTCCCGCAGTGGGGCGTTTTTCCTTCAGTTCGCGCCGATCCCGCCCGTGATGACGTTGGCAATGTGGCGGTCGGAAACGTTCTGCGGCGCCGGGGTGACCGCCGATGCCATCCGGTCACGGCCGCCGCCCGAATCCATCCGGCGAGCGGGCGCGTTTTCGACGGCGGATGGCTCAGGCTGTGCCGATGCCACCGGCCGCGGGATGCTGGTCGGCGCCATCGCCCGGTCTGGCGATGGCATTGCTGCTGTTGTTGTGGCCGCGGACGCCGGAACTGGTGTCGCAACCAGCCATGACGGGGCAACAGATGCCGGCACGGCTGGCACCGCGCCAGACAGCGAGACCGCAGGCGGCGCGGCGGTATTGGCTGCTGATGCTGCCACCACCTGCGGCACACCGTCATGCCTCTGAGGGGCCTTTTGCTCCGCGGCGCCGACTGGCCGGCCGGGAGACGGCAACGCGGCAATGCCGCCCACTGAGGGGGCAGAAGCAGGGCCGGCACTGCCGGGCGCCATCTGGTCGGCATACACCTGCCCCTTCGCCATGGACGCGCCCATGCGGCCGTATGCCTCGCTGGCCGATATCGTCCCGTCGCCGTAGAGTCCAGAATTCCCGCTGATGACTGTCTCGATTCGCGCCTTCTCCTTGTCGGAGATCGCCCGGCCGCCGATCAGTGCGTCACGCACGCTGACCTGCGGGTTCTCGCGCACGGCCTTCAGTACTCGCTGCCCGTCGCCGACACCGAGGTTGTGCAGCGCGTACACGTTGGCGTCATCGTTGTTGCCGCCGATCCTGCGCCCGAGTTCCACGTTATCCCGCGTGAACTCCGCAAGCATGGCCGATTGAAGCTTCGGGTCTTTCCGGTATGCCTCGGCTTGCTCTTTGGTGAGCTTCCCGGCTTGACCGCCCCTCGAACCAGCGCCTTCGACACCGTACTTCCCGCCGTACTTGTTGAGGGTGTCGCGCCATGTGTCATCGGTGAACTGGCCCAGTCCGTAGGCCGTGGACAGGCCGACTCGCCCATCAATTCCCTTGACCTTGGCGTTCTTGCTTCCTTCCCCTGAAAGCGCATCCGGGCGGTATCCGCTCTCGAAGTACGCGATCTTGGCCAGCGTTTTCGGGTCCACCCCTGCAGTGTCTGCCGCAGCGGCAAGGTCGCCCTTCACTGCATCAAATCGGCCTTGACCAACCAATTTCTTCACCGCGCCTTTGGCAAAAGATGGCACCAAATCGCCAGCATAGCCAGCAATCTGCTTCAGTGGCTCGGGCGCCTTCGCGGCGGCATCTGCCACGGTGGCCGCGCCAGATGCCGCCGCATTTTTCGCGGCAGTCATCAGCCCATCGGCGCCATCCTTGGCTGCCTGCGCGGCGGCAGAAAGCACCTCGCCGGCCTTCTCCACAACGGGGCTTTTGCTCGCCGCGTCACCGATGGAGCGCCCCAAATCTTCCCCGCTCATCCCGCCAAGTACACCGCCGACTATCCCGCCGATGACGGTCCCAATGCCGGGCAGGACCATTGTTCCAAGTGCTGCACCGCCAGCCGCACCGGCTGCACCGCCGGCGAGTCCCCCCGCCGCGCCACCGATCGCTTCAGCCTTGCTTTTCCCGTCTCCTGGTTCGGAGATCACGGCATCCGCAAGGGTCGCCGCGCCCAGGACCGCCCCGAGGATCGGCACCTTCCCAAGCAGTTTTTTCAGTCCGGCCTTCGGGCCTCCCGGAACACCGGGACTTGAAGGCACGGCCGGCGGCGTGCCGGGCGCACCAGCCCCGCCAAGACCACCAGGCCCGCCCGCCCCTGCGCCACCAGCAGCACCAACAGCACCCGCAGCCACACGGCCAGATCCGCCGAACCTTCCACGCATAGCCTGCAGCGCCTGCCGCGCGGCAAGGCCGGCCCCCCCGAGCTTGGCCAGTGTGCCAACGCCGCCGTCAAGCAGCCCGCCAAGACCGCCGCCCTTGCTTGCGCCGCCCGCGCCGCCGCCGATCTTGTCGGCGATGATGTCGAGCCGCCGAATGGTTTTCTTGCCGGTGTCTGCGGACTGCTTGCGGAACAGGTCGAGCGTCCGAGTCATCCGAGAAACGCTCTTGCGCTCGGGTTGTGGTGTCGCCCCACGCGCCACCATGACGCTGCGCCGAGCCGCCGCACGCACCGCGGCACGCCCATTCAGATTTGAAATCTGAATGGGCCGCTGATCGCCACTCGCTGGCGCCACGGTATCGGCGCGCGGAACGGCCGCGAGACCCCCGGCAGCCGCCTCGCTTGCCGCCATCTGCGCCACTGGTGCCGCGACGGATGCAGCGGCAGTGCCGACATCCCCTGCGCGGCCATCAGCACCAACCGCTACAGGCCCGGAATCCAGGCGCCGCCGAGTGCTCGCGGCCGGCCTCGACCCCACGGGCACCGCGCGGGATGCCCCCCCATGCTGGACTGCGGCGGGTAGGCCGGCAGTGGGCATAGCCGCCCGGCCAGCCCGTGCCACCGAAGAGATTGCCGGGCGGCCTGGCGCGGCCCCGCCTGCAATGGTCGCGCTCCCCTGGTGCAAAGGGTCGCGTTTGAAACGCGACCCTTTGCGGCCCGGGTCCATCCCGGCCATGCCCGGCCGCGCGCCACCGGCAGCACCGGCCTGTCCGCCGACCATTGAGCGCGAAAACTCGTGATGGTCTGGCACGGGTCGAGCGCGACGGACGGCGGCAGGAATGGCGGAAGATCCAGCCTCGCCGCCAGCGCGACTACCTGCGGCACCGGAACCCGCATCTCCGCGCCTACCAGTCGTTCCATGCGCGGCAGCCCTGCCAGCTCGCGCCGTTGCAGGAATCGCCGCGCGTCCAGCGGCAGGGCCGCGGGCCGGACCTGTTCTCCCTTGGATCGCAGAACCGCCACGCACACGCCCGGCGTCACCGGCTTGGCCTGCACCACCTGCGGCGCCCGTGACGCCAGCACCACCAGCAGCACCGCCCACCCCGGCGCCAGAGGCAGAACCAGCCGCACTCGCCGGCCCGCCGACCATTGCGCGCGAACCCTCGTGATGGTCTGGCGCCAGTCGAGTGCGCCGGCCAGCAGCCGGCACGGCAGAAACTCCAGCCCTGCCGCCCTGGCGATCAACTGCAGCACCACCAGCACCAGCACCAGCACCAGCACCAGCACCAGCACCAGCAGCAGCAGCACCAGCACCAGCACCAGCACCAGCACCAGCACCAGCACCAGCACCAGCACCAGCAGCACCAGCACCAGCACCAGCACCAGCACCAGCACCAGCACCAGCACCAGCAGCACCAGCAGCACCAGCGGCGCCAGCACCAGCGCCGGCAGCAGCAGGCCCGCGCGGTCCCGCCCTGACTGGCGCTGCGGGGATGGCTTGCCCGGTCAGTGCCCCGCCCGCCGCGACCGGCTGGGTTTCCGTCAAGCCGCGTCCGCCAATCCCGGCGATGGCCGCTGCCCCACGCAAACCAAGCCGCCCGGCCCCCTTGGCGAGACGGACCCCCACCTTCGCCACACTGGCCGCGCCCTTCGCTGCGCCGATCACCCCAGACAAGTTCTGCTGCAGTTCCTTGATCGACCGCGCAACCGGGTCACCTTCGGAGAGATGATCAACGGCGCCCGAAAGCGAATCGAATCCGGCACCGCTGCCACTGGATCCACCGCCCGTGCTGCGCCCGTCGTTGCCGGCACCGGAAGAGAACCGGCCAGATGCCTCACGGGCACGCTTCGCCGCACTGTCCGCGTTGCCGCCCGCATTCATCCCACGCCGCGCAGCCGCAGGCACGGCCGATTGCCCGGCCGCTGGCGCAGTCGGGACAAATCGGCCCGCCGAGTCTCTTGCTGGTGCCCGTCTGGCGCCAGCAGCATCACCCCCTGCGCCGGCGCCGGCCACATGGCCGGGAACCCCCGCGCCGCCATCGGCACCTTTGCCGCCAGCCCCACCGGCTGCGCCGCCACGGCCAACCCCTCCCGCGCCACCGGCTGCAGATGCCGTCGCCGACCCACCGTGCCCGCCCGCACCGCCAGCGGCCACGGCCCGGCCCGGCCCACCATCGCGGCCAGCCCGCCCCGCCGATTCCCGCTCCGTTGTGCTGCTGGTTTCGGTGCGGGTGTTCGTGTGTCGCTCGATCCGCTCAGTGCGGGCAGAAATCGGGCGAGCCGGCACGGCCTGCACCGCCCCGGCTGGCTGCGCCGCTGCGCCAGCATCTCGCCCGCCTGCCGCCCCAGAACCGACCGCCCGCGGCGACTGCCTCGAACCGATGGATCGGGCGTGAGCCGGCCCCATGAGTTCCTGCGCCGCGCCGATGGATGGCACGGCGCCCGCGGCCGGCGAGCCTCCTGCCCGCGTCACGGCCGGATGCGCGCCGCTGCGCCGCTCTACCGCCCGCGACGGCCCAGGCGATGCCCTGCGCGCCACCGGCACGGCAGGCACGGCCTTTAAGCTCAGGAGCCGAATCAGCCGGTCAATGCCGCGCCCGATTCGCTCAAGGATTTGGCGAATTCCCCCGAGGTCCACCGATGGCCCGCGCTCTTCGTGAGCTGGCGTGAGGCGCCGCCCACCGGTCAGGAAGCCCCGTTCGTCGTGCTGCAGCGGAGTGGTGTCAGCCATAGTTAGAACATCACGCTGGTGGATTGGAGCGATGTGCCCATGAACGTGTCGTGCTCTTCGAATGTCATCGTGACCTCTTGCAATGCCTGTTCGCGCCGATTGAGGTCAAACGACATGGACTTTGTGCGCATCCGGTACAGGGATGCGTAGGCCCGGCTGTGCGCCTTCGGGGTTGCGTGGAATACCCGGATGAACACGCAATAGTCACGCGGGACGCCAACTGTTCCATTGGAATTAACAGCCTGATCCGACTTTCCCTCAAACCATCGCTTGAGCGACCCGATGCCGTCATCCATGGTAGTGATTGTCACTTCTGTGCCGGATTTTCCGGTCAGTTTGTCCATGCTGGCGCCGCCTATTACAGTACGCTCGCTTGTCAACTCTACGCCAGAATAACTAACTGACGTGGCAAACAGATTGAATAGGTGCGGAATGTCTGGGCTTGGCCCGGCCGCGCCAGCGGGAGCGGCCGGCAGGGATAGGCCAAACTTTTGCAACTGTGCTGCGACTTGCCCAAGCATACCGCCAGCCAAACCTGACTTGAACCCGGACAGCGCGGCGCTGGCCGCCGCAGTAACTGGGTCTGCTGATGTTTCCGGCTTCGGCGGCCCGTTGCCACCGATTCCGAGTTCTGGCGGGTTTGGGTCGAATACCTCAATGAAGAATAGATTACTGCGAGCTAGGTCAGCATCCTCCATTTCCTTGTAGGTAGCCTGAGCTTCCCGTAGAGATATTCCACCAAGCAGTGGTTGAGGCTGGTCCTCGATATTATCAAGACCGAATATGCCGGCGATGAAGTCGGACGCCGACATCAGGCGCTGGAATTTCTGGATTCCCTTTGTCCCAAGTGACTTAGCGAGCTTTCCAGACAGCTTCGCCGCCAGACCGGTCGATATGCTGCCAATGAACTTCGGGTCGATCCCGATCATTCTTCGGCCCCTGATCCGGTCGCGCCCGGCGCCACTGGCGGATCTTCTCCCCCGAACGCGCCACCACCTCCCCCGCCATCGCCACCGAATCCGCCGCCAGCCATGGCCGCGGCCTCTGCCGCCGCCTTCTTCGACGCGGCGTCAAGCGCCTTGGCCCACACCTTTGCATCGTCCTCATCCAGCTTGACAACCTTCGACAGGAATTGCTCGTTGGCCTCCTTGCCGGCCGCCAGATCCCGCAACTGGGTGAGCACGGTCACGAACACCGCGCCCGTGTTCATTGCATCTGCCGCCGTGCGCTGGCGCTCTCCCTCAAGCGCGCTGATCGTGCCGTAGAACTGGATGGACCACGGCTCTTTGCCGGGTTCGTACCACCGCCCTTTTTTCATCAGGACGTGAATCCTGGCGATGTGGTTCAGGGTGTCCGACAGGGCGACACGGATCACGCGGGACCGCTCGGCTGACTGAATGGACGTGCGGATGAACCCGCCATCACCCAGCCCGCCACTGAGCATGTCCGCGAAGCCCAGCATGGTCAGGTCCACGCCGAGCTGCCCCGCGAGAATCTTCGCGTGGAACATCACGTCGTCAATGGTGATCGTGCCAGACCGACTCGAACTGCCGCCCGACGTGCCCATCTGCTGCACCTGCAGAAGCTGCTTTTCGCCGTTGACCGTCAGCAGATGCCGGATCTTGCCCAGGAATGACCGGCGCCCCGACAGCACCTCTGTCGCAAGCTCCTTGGACTTCTTGAACATCCGCACCACGGAATCCAGGAACTCCTTTTTCTGCTCCTGCGTCTGGCCATCCACGTTCGCAATCCACATGGATTCGTCCATGGTGTCGAGTGCGCGAAGGCCGGTCAGGCCGTTCAATGCCGTCATGAAAGCCCAGTGCGCCTTCTCCACGTCCGCAAGGAAGCTGCCACCGGCCAGTGACGGCATCAAGGGGTGTTTCTCGGGATCGTTCTCGGTGACGGCTGCCCGCCATGCCTTTTCCACCGCCATGGGCTGCGCCACGTAGACCGATCGCGGGAGCTTCATCCGGGCGATCTGGTCAGTGGTCAGGGTCTCGCGGCCCTTGGCGCCAACCGCGACGGCGTAGGCCACCGTGGTCCCCGCTCGTTCGTAGGGCTGCACCAGCGGGGGCAGCATGGTCTCGTCCACGTTCAGGCCGATGATCCCCTCTCGCTCGCGGTAGTACATGCGGGCGTAGCCGTCGCCGTAGCCGATGGCGTTGAACACCAGCGGGAACGCCGCGGCGTCGAACATGCCCGACAGGTCATCCTTGACCAGCGCCGAATCCTCTTCGGCCTGCTTGTCCCCCAGGCACTTCGCTTTCGCCTCGATGAACACGATTTCGCCTGTGCTCTCATGGCCGCCAAGCGCCGCGCTGGCGTGGATGCGCAGCGCCGCGCCCACCACCGGGTCACGTAGCATCGTCTGCCACTGCCGGTAGATTTCGGCCCGCGCACGAATCGGGTCGCCTTCGGACCCTTGGAGCGCACCAAGCGACAGATCCTCCAGGTACGCCAGCGGACTTTTCTCGACCGCATCGGTCGCGGCCTGCGCCACCTTCCCGCCGAACAGCCCACGGAACGTCGCTTTGAAAAAGCCCGGCGCTGGTGCTGGCACAGCCGCAGGCGCGGCTTTCTTGCCGGCGTTGCTGGATTGAACAGTGGGCATTCCATCACCTCGATTTCGATCCGGCGATCGTGCCGCACCGCGAAGCCCATGCTAGGCTGCATTTTTCCGCCAGCAGCAACGCCCAAGCGGACGCTTATCCGAAGAAAACAACGGAAATAACCCGGTTTATGCGCAACATTTCCAGCAGGTATGGCGCATAATTCGATCTTGAAGCGAAAGCTCTTGGTTTGCGGGTTGTTGACGTGTTGCGATTTTTCGCGCGCATTCC
Source organism: Pseudomonadota bacterium (assembly GCA_041165285.1). Classification (GTDB taxonomy): domain Bacteria; phylum Pseudomonadota; class Gammaproteobacteria; order Burkholderiales; family Burkholderiaceae_C; genus Sphaerotilus. The sequence goes on from JBEANV010000543.1 coordinate 11,551, forward strand.
GCCTGCCGCTGCAAAACAGCGGCCGGGTTTAGCAGCCCGGGAAATCACGGCGCACAAGCCGCAGCACGCGGCTTTTTCATGGGGGGCGAAAATCCTCATGGCGCGCAAGCATGAATCTGCCGATTTCAATGGTGGGTCATGCGGGGCACCGAAAGGTGCGCCGGTTCCGTGGTCCCGGTCTGCTAACCCGCATGGCCCGCCACCCCGTCTGCAGGGGGTGGCGGCACATCAAGTGCTGACCCGGAGTGCCATCATGGCCAACAACATCCCCCAAGCCGCACAGTCGGCACCCAGCGCCGAAGTGCGCGTTTTCACCTTCCACCTGACCAAAGCCGACAGCTTCAGCGTCCGGGCCGTCGTGCTCAACAGCGAGCCGTGGTTTGTCGCCGCTGACGTATGTGCAGCCCTCACGATCAGCAACAACCGCGATGCACTGGCCCGTCTTGATGACGATGAGAAGGGTGTCGGTTCAATCGACACCCCCTCTGGAACCCAGCAAATGGGACTCATCAACGAGTCCGGCCTGTACTCGCTGATTCTTGGCAGCCGCAAGCCTGAGGCGAAGCGGTTCAAGAAGTGGGTGACCGCCGATGTGTTGCCATCGCTGCGAAAAACGGGCAGCTACACCATGCCGGCACCGGCTGCAGCGGCCCTGCCAGACTTCTCTGACCCTGCCGCCGCTGCTCGCGCCTGGGCCGATGAGATTGACGCGAAACAAAAGCTCGCCGCAGAGAAGGCTGTTGCAGAACAGGCGCTTGCCCTCGCGGCCCCGAAGGTCGCGGCACTCGACCGGATCACGGCCAGCGCCGAGAACCTGACGCTGACGGAGACGGCGAAGGTGCTTGGCGTGAAGCGGGCGACGATGACGCAGCAGATGCACGCATCGGGCTGGATCTACCGGCAGAACAAGTCGTGGGTAGCCTACGACAAGCACATCAAGTCCGGGCGCCTGACCTACAAGGAGGCGACGTACACCGACGAGAGCACTGGTGCCGAGTGCGTCCGTGCGTACTGCCATGTCACGCCGAAAGGTCTGACGGATCTGGCGCAGATGTTCGCCGTCGAGGTGCCCGCATGACCGCCGACAGCCTGTTCGACGCGCCCGGCTACCGGTCAGCCGTGTCGATCGTCATCAGCAGCCCGGCCGCGCTGCGCGGGAACCCGGGCCTCATGGCCGAGGCCGTGCGGGCGATGGCTGCGTTTCGCACCGAACTCGGCATCTTGCTCGCCGACCCCGCGAACCTTCTGGCCGTGCCGGCGGCTGGTGACCTTGCGGCCGATCCGGGGCTGGCCGGCCGGCTGCTGGGCGATCCCGAGTTCATCCGGTCGCTGATGATCCGCACCGCCACGGATATGCTCGAATCAGCCGCACAGCACATCACGGCCGCACTGCAGCCGACCTAAGCCCGCGCTGCTGAAGTCTCCATGTCGGAGTCGAACAGGGTGTAGTTCTGAGGGGAGTCCGACGAAAGCCGGAACTCCCTGTTCCCGACCGGGCCGCTCGCCAGTGCGTCATCCCTGAAAATTTCAGCCATCACCAGGGTTTCCAGTGGCGTACCGCCCGTGTACTCGGCACGGATGATCGAGTCATCGGCGCCGGCCTCAAGGTGGGCAGCACTCACCAGCAGCGCCCGCAGCGCCCACCAGTACGGCCCGTAGTCCAAGTACCGGCGTGGCGCCCGCTCCAGCCTTCGCGCCACCACCGCCAGCCCGACAGACAGCAGGTCCGATGCCCCGCCTGAGGCCCGAAGGCTGGCGGACAGCTTCGCCGCCTCTGTCGCCGCTTCGGACGGGTCGATTTTCAACAGGTCGAACACAGTCATCCCCTTCAAATTGCCTTGCACAGGATCAAGTCCTTGGCGGCCTCAGGATTGTCCCGAGCAAGAATCTTCCACCCGCCGACCTTGATGTTCCACTGCGGCCCGCCGCGGCCCTCGGCAATGTACCGAGCGTAACCACCGTGCCGCTCCTGGCTCGCCTTGATCAGCTTGAACCACCGCTGCGTGTTGCCTCGCACCCCGATCGCCGCGCTGTCGGCCATGCCGGTGATGTCAAGCCCGTTGCTGGTATCGGCTGGCGTGACCGCAACTGCAGTCGGCGCATCAGGCTCGACTGCCGCCGTTTCAGCCACTGGCGCACCTGCAGGCAGAACAGCACCAGCCGCCACTGCCGCAGCCTCCTGCGCAGCGATGTCGGCGAGCCGTCGAGCCTCCCGCTTCCGCTCCCGCTCAAAACCATCTGCCGCCGCAGAAAACGCCCAGTTCACCCTTCCAATCCACTGAAACGCCGCAGAATTTCCGGGGAATTCAAAGAATTCCAGTTTTTCAATGATGTGCCGACCGCCAGCTTCAGGGATGTCATCCGCGGCACGGATCGCATCCATGAACCCATCCATTGTCAGCCCGACTGCGGCGAGAACCGAACTGTCGAACGTCATGCCGATGACTTGCAGTGCATCCGGCGTCACCCGGTCGCCCAGGCTGCGCGCCATCTCGGCAATGCGCACGGACTTCCCATGCGTGGACTGCCCAGCATCCAGCACCGTCGATAGCGTCACCTTCGACGGATCGAAGGCGAAACGGCCGGAGTTGGCCCCGAAAGCCGTCAGGTACTGCATCTGCAGCCGCCAGAAATGCCGCCCGGCACCGCTTCGGTCGGCGGCGTCCTTCAGGATCGGCTTCGGCAGGCACGGCATGGGCAGGTACATGCGGGCCGGAACGTCTTGCAGAGCGGCCACCTTGCGCAGAGCGGCGACTTCCGGCGAGTGGTTTGCGATGGTCTTCTGACCTTCGGCGATCGGCTTCTCGGAAAGCAGCTTGTCCTCTGCCGCCGCAATCTTCGCAGCGAGCGCATGAAAGCCAGGATCGCCCGGCAGAGTGACGGCCGTTTCGTCTTTGATCATGATGTCCAGCGAATAGGTATTCCACCCCCATTCCGTCATCTGCATGGCGCTCTTGGCATCGACCACCACGCCAAACCCGCCGCTCGACCCCGCCCCGCTCAAGAGCGATCCCTTGACGATGACCTTGCCTTCGTGCATGTCGCCCTCGCCATCGGCGAAGGACTGCGCGATGAAGGCCGGCATGGCGCCATCCTCGCCCGCCCGGCCGGCAAACGACTTGATGGCTTCGGCCAGAATCGCCTTGGCCTGATCAACTTGCGCGGCCCAATCGTCGCGGGCTTGGCACTGGTCCTTGAGCTTCGCGCGGCCCCACTGGACGACTCTGGCGGCGTGCTCGGAACCCAGCCGCTCGCCTTTCTGCACAGCGTCATCCATCGTCGCAAAAGCCCGGCGCAGCGCAGCGTCGTCCATCGCGTCGAAGGACTCCTTTGCGGCATCGGCCGCCTTGAGGGCTGCCGTGCGGGCATTTCCAATCGCCACATCGATCTTGTCGGTCGGCTTGCCGTCTTCCCGCGCCTTGGTTCGGCGCTTCACCAGCTTCTGCAGCACATCGTCGGCGACTCGCGCATCAAGCAGGAGCCGCGTGGCGAAGATGGATGGGTCTTTGTTCTGCTCCAGGAACTGCCGATTCGACAGGATCGTGTCGAGTCCGACTTGTTGCCGCTGCCGGTTCGAGTCGGCGCGCTGCTTCTTTTCGGCCTCGGCCTGCTTCGCCATGTGGCGTTCGATCGCGCCGGGATCGCCCACGCTGTCGATCAGCGCGATTTCCTGTTCCCGCGTCAGTCCGCCGGTCACGGCCACCCGGCTACCGCCGTTCGTGTCCATGACGTTGCCGATCCAGTCGGCTTTACGGTTGACCATCGCACGCTTCGCCACGTCGAACGTGCCCACGGCATCGTAGCTGTAGACCCGCACGTACTCGGCCACGTTGCCCTGGCGCACGCCGCGCCCGTTGCGCTGGGTCAGGCTGTCCGGCGTCCATCCGATCGTCAGGTGATGAATGGCCTGCGTGCCCTGCTGCAGATTGATCCCGACTTCGGCCTTCTCGTTCGCAACGATGACTTCGTACCGATTGTCCGGCCCGTGCGCATTGAACCCGTTCTGAACGTCAATGATTTCTTCGGGGCGGTTGTTGGTCTGGCCCGTGATGATGGCGATCTTGCTCGCCGGGACGCCACACCGCTTCGCCAGCAGCCTGACGATCTTCCGGTGCATCCCCAACTCGTCGCAAAAAATGAGTTGCTTGACGATGCCTCCGACCCCGCGCGGCATGGCGCGCTCCTGGCTCACGTTCTCGACCAGCGCAGCCAACTTCGGCGGCACGCTCACATCCAATTCGAGCTTCAGCTTGTCGGCGATAGCCTCGAACTTCGCCTGAGTGGCGCCGTCCATGGTGTCGATCACCACGCGGGACCGCCCGCCTGCCGTGATGTCCATCTTCGCCCGGACGGTGATTTTGTAGGTCTTCACCTCTGGGTCATCGTCGGCGTTCCCCTGCTTGACCTTGCCGGTCTTCACGTCGTCCTCTGCCGTCAGCGGGCCGGGGCGCGGGCGCTCTTCGGTGAGCTTGAGCTTGTTGAACTGCTCCACCGCCTTGCGGGCGATTTCATCGTCGCCGGGGTAGAAGACCGTGCCGCCTTCGTCCAAGTCGGGATCGACGATCAGCCGCGCCATCTTGCGCACCATGTTGAAGGGGTGCCCGATCAGCGCCATCGGCTCGCCGAATTTCGCCTGCACCCGGTTGTACGCCGCCTCGTCGCCGCGGTTGTCATCCTTGCCGGAAAGCGAGTCGATTGCCCAGCGGAACGCGCCCTTGTACTCCTGCAGCCGCTTGACCATCTCGGCGGGCATCTCCACGGCCGTGTGACTCTGCTCTTCGTCCGGGAGCTTGATCGTCATGCCCACCGTCTCGGGCGTCTCGATTGTCGCCACCGAACCCAGCGCGCGGCGCAGCACGTCAACGTTGCGAAGGCCACGGAATACGCGGGTCTGCCGCATGATCCCGTCAATGGATTCGTCGTCCTCCATCTCCACGTCACAGATCATCTCCAGGAACTTCTCCGCACCGCTCGCCCCCATCATCAGGTCGTTCACCTTGTCGCGGCCGGTGGCCAGCGACAGCATGGCGTGGATTTCCAGCGGCGAGTTCGTGATCGGCGTGGCCGTCAGGCACAGCACGCCATCGGCCTTCTCGCTTCGGCCGCGGATGTACCACGCAACGGCCTGCATCCAATCGCCGGTCCCTGATGTCTTCGCCAACGACAGGAAACGGGCCTGCTTGAACCCGCCGCCAGAACTGGAATTCTTCGCAACGTGCGCCTCATCTAGTACCAAGCTGTCAATTCCAAGCGTCTCGATGAACGGCGCCCCGCCCGGCTTCCCATCGGTCAGCACGGCCGCCAGCCCCGCCCGCTTGCCTTCGGCCTTGATGTCGTCCGCCTTGCGCTCCGCTTCAGCCATGGACGCATCGTGGCGCGACACGTAGGCGATGTAGTCGCTGATGGTGCCCTCCTGCATCTTCAGCCGGCCCAGCGCCTCGAACGTCATGAAAATCTTGTCGTGGCGGTTCTCCGCGATCCGGTTCAGGTCGCGGTCATAGTCGGATGACTTCACCGTAGGCGATCCGTCTTCCGTGACGGTCATCCCGACGAACAGACAGCGGGCCATCGTCGCTTCGTCATAGCAGCGCAGCGATTCCTTGTACCAGTTGGACAGCACGCTGTTCGGCACGGCGAACACGGTCTTCTTTTTGACGCCGATGGACTGCACGTACAGCGTGGCGGCGAGTGCCGTGCTTGTCTTGCCCAGGCCGACCGCGTACCCGTTGATGCCCCCGAACTGCCGGCCTTGCTGGCGGATGAAGCTGTATTGGTAGGCGTGCGGGATCATCCCGTTCGGCGGCGCGGCCAGTTTCCAGCCGGGCAGCGGGACCGCCGTGGTGTCCTTGACCTTGCGGAACACCAGCCGGTTCACGTCGTTGGCCTGAGCTTCCAGCGCGCCCATGATCGTGTCGTTCGACCGCGCCCACAGGTTGAACTTTTCGGACGCCTCTTCGGTCATCTTGCGAAGTTCTGCCAGCGCGGCTTTTCGGTCGCCGGCCTGTGCGCTCCCCATCGTCACGGTGCCGTGCTTCAGGTACCACGACATGCGCCGGTAGAGCTTCTTTTTCTTCGCCTGATCGACGGTATCACTGGCGCTGTCCGAGCGCGAGTAGATGATCTCCTTCTCGCCCGCATCGCTGAACCCGACAACGAACCCTTCGTCGTAGTACCGGCGCAGGAATTCGGCCTTCTGCTCCATCGTCGCCAGCGGCGAGAACAGGTTGAACTCGACCTTGGACACGTCGATTCGGTCGGCACGGGAATGCGCTTCGGCGATCTGCGAAACCAGCTTGTCACGGATGTCGTCCGATGCCGTGGCCGCCGCAGCCTTGCGCAGTCCCCCCACCACGTCGCCGACATTGCCCACGAACACGTCATCGGCGCGCGCCACGCTGGCGCCGTCAGGGCTGATGCACCACTCGTTGTCATGCATCGGGTCGAAGTCTTCGCCGTAGATCGCGCGGGCCTCTTCCATCGGCACGAACACGGACCCCAGGCGGTAGCGCGCCGCACTGAACAGCTCGGCGCTGCCTCGGTTGTCCGCCTGCCCACTTGCCACGTCGCCGCGCCATGCGGAGTCGAACCCTCTGCGCTTGCTGTAGTGCGTGCGGGCGAACTGCAGCGCGCTGCGCGCCGCGCCACCGACCGTCACCGCCCTGGCATCGGCGGCCGTGGCCTCCATCGCCGCCGTGAGCTTCGGGTACTCGCGGGTGTAGTCAAAGCCGATTTCTTGCTGCTGGTGGAACGCGAAGGCGGCTTCGGCCGCCGCACCCACCAGGACAGCGCCCCATGCCGCCGCCCGACTGTCCGGGCTGACGCGCTGAATCTCCACCCACAGCGCGTGCATCCAGTAAGGAATCTGCTCCGATCGTCCGGTCTTGCGCAGCGTGGACACGAAGGAATCCACTTCTTCCCACGTCAGGCCGGCATCGAACGCATTCATGGGGTAGGCGCCGAACGTCTCGGGGCGCTTCGCATCGAACTTCGGCGCATCGGATCGGATCGGCACCCACTCGCCCGCCCGCAACTGCAGCGTCAGGCCGTCGTGCTGCATCGTGTCGCCATCGCTGTACGTGATCGGCAGGGTTTCGACGGCATCCAACTCGGCGAAGTCGATCCGCGACGGGCCGAACTTGGTCAGCAGCCGGGCCACGTCGGCGGGCGACTTGTCCGACTTCACGCGGTTCACGTCGCGGAACTTTTCGGGGTTCTTCGGGATGAACTCGCCCATGACGAACTTCCTGCCCTCGCCAGCGAAGTACCGGCCATCAAGGAACTCCTCCCACAGCACGTTCGCCTTCTTGAGCACGTCCTGGCGCCCTTCCGCCACCAGCTCGCGCACCTTCTCTCGCGTGCCGGCGCTGTGCTTCTGGAATACGATGATGTCGGTGATCACCTCCGCGCCGGCCGTCACGAACAGGGTTGAAGGCAGGCGGTAGGCGCCACGGAATTCGGCCATGCGCGATGCAGCCATGCGGACCCGCGATTCGGCGCCATCCCGGCCGGACACCACCCGCTCAGGCACGATGAACGCGGCGAACCCGCCCGGCTTGAGCTTGCGCAGGCCGGTGAGAATGAAGTAGCCCTCCAGGCTCTCATCTTGGTAGCGCGGATCTTTGAGCTTGCTGGCGCCGCGCGTGGATGCATCGCCGAACGGGACGTTGGTGATGACGGCATCGTAGGTGTCGTCATCCTCGCGCGCAGCGATTTCCTCGAAACTGGCCGTTCGGCACTTGTACCCAGGGCCGCCGTTGACAATCTGGTTGATCGCCCCGGACGCGCCCGACAGCTCGATTGCGTCAACCACCGAATCCTTCGGCGCGCTGGCCCCGAAGATGCCTGTGCCGGCCGATGGATCAAGCACGCGCCCGCCAGAGAACCCCATTTCCCGCAGCAGTTGCCACGTCCCTTCAGCAACAGGCAGGGGGGTGTAATACTCGAACGGCGAGCCTTTCTTGCCGTCCTCATCCGTCAGGTTCCCACCGTTCCCGCTGTACTTCGCCAGCACTGCGCGGTGCTCTTCCGTGACCGCATCCGGGGCAATCTCGCCGGATTGGATCTTCTTCAGCAGCGCAACGGCCGCGGCGTTCTCGCGTCGGCGCTGCGCCGGCTTGCGGTTCGGGTCGAACGAGTAGAGCGCGGCGCGTGCCCCGCGGGCCTCGCCGACAGGTTCGTAGGCTTGCGCCGGATCGTCGTTCGGGTCATCGGCGTCAGGCAGAGGGGGCGGTGGCGGCACCACAGGTGCGGCACCTTGCGCGGTCGCGCCCAGCTTCGCCAGCACTTCGCAGATCCGCCCAGCGAGCGTCACGCGCTTGACCGTGGCAAGCGGTCCAGTCAGCGTTGACAGCTCGACCAGCAAGCGGGTGAGGTCTTGGGCGTAGGTCGCCCGCAGAAGGATTGCAGCCGGATTCATACCGCCATGGTGCCGGCCCGCTCGCTCGCCGAACCGGGGTCGTTTTCCATTGGCGGCGCCATGCACAGGCGAAAAAAAGCCGCCCCGAAAGGCGGCCATCTGCCGGCGTACCGCTCCGTGTCAGGCCCGGTACTGCTTGATCCACCAATTTGACATCTCTATCCCCTTGCCCGCGGACGCCAGATCCCGCAGGCCGGAACGCACAGCAGCAATCGGCCTACCAGTTGTTGCAGGCCGACTTGAAGCCGCCCATGTTGACGGCTAGGTACAGGCTGGTGCAGATGGCCGACACCGCCGCCACCGCAAGAAGCGATGCAACGTAGGTGCCGACCGTGATGGGGCCGCAGCACTCACCGCCACCGCTGCAACCACCACAGCAGCTCTCGCGGCTATGGTCGTCACGGCGCTGGCTTTGACCGCAGTTGCAGTCGATGAGGGTACGGGCCACCATCATTCACCTTTCAATCAGCCGCCGTAGACCATGCGGCCTTCGGCGCTGAAGCCGTAGCCGTCAGCCGGGGCGCTGGCATAGCCGTTCGACGGGATGGCGGCGAGCTGCACCACCGAGCCGTTGGCGATGTTGAACGAGGTGACCGGATCGCCCAGCTCGTCCACGAGGTTGCACTGCTCGGCGGTCGCGCGGCGCACGCCGGTCGGGAACGTGCCGGTGGCCACGGTGTCGCCGGTCAGCTTGTCCACGATCGTGAACAGCAGCGGCTGGGTGCTCATGGCGTCCACACCGAAGAACAGGATGGCGGTGCCGGCATCCGACAGCGTGGTGTAGGCCGGCTCGCCGTAGTGGTCGGTCGAGTTGTGGGCGCCGACCCAGCCGAATTCGGGGATGGCGGTCCAGTTGGCCGAAGCGACGGCTTCCGGCTTCATGACCCACACGCCGTTCGTGTTGTCCCAGAAGAACTCGCCCAGGAGCGCGCCGGCCGGGCTGATCTGGTAGTAGATCGCGTCGGGCGAGCTGGGGGTCAGGGTCGGGACAGCGGAACCGGAATAGACGCCCTTGCTGGGCTTGATGGCGGTACGGGACATTGCGATGCTCCAGAGAAATGCCCTTGCGGGCGGAAATTGACGGCCCCTCAGGGACCGGTGAACCAGAGTTTGCAAGAGGCGTCTGAATTTCCAGGGGGCTGGTTTTCCTATGGCGCACAGGGAAAAACGGGCGCGTTTCGCCCCTGTCGGCTCAAGCACGATCCCGGATCGGAACGGGAAACCAGCATGGCAATCGAAACCCTACAGCTCAAGATCACGGCGGCAGGCCGGGCGGCTGCTATCACCCAGAATGGTGACGGCCTTGAGCTAGACATCACCCACATCTCGCTCGGCGATGGGCGGTATGACTCGGACGCGACCGGCGCCGGCATGACCGACTTGAAGCACAGGGTCGAGACGGTGCCAGTCGATCCGGGGACCGTGGGCACGGATTCCTTCAACGTTGTCGGCACGTTCCCCGCCGCTGGCACGCCCTACACCGCGACAGAGCTTGGGTTGTGGTTCGGGCACCCGGACGTGGGCGGGAAGCTGATCGCGGTGTGGTCCAGCACGCTGGATGCCCGGATCGTCACGGTGCGGTCCCGCCTCCCCTACGCCGCGACGGTCAGCATGACCCTGAACCAAGCTGCGGCTGGATCGTTCACCATGACGGTGGACTCGGGTACATCAGCAACCCGCGACATCATCGAGCTGCACACCCGCAAGCCCGATCCACACGGCCAGTATCTCGCCATCGCCGCCGACCAGTGGCGAGCGCACCAGTCCGGGCCGACCACCGGGGATGGCGCTGCCTTCGATCTGGCCATCTCCCCCGCCCTGCCTGCACTGGTGCGATTCGACCGCGTGGCGCTCCATCTGCACGCCGCAGCGAAGTCCACTGCGCCTACGCTCAACGTGAGTGGAACGGGCGCGAAGCCGATCAAGCTCTACAGCGTCACCGGCCAGAAGGTCGCCCCACGGGTAGAGGATCTGCCGGCCGGCATCCTGGCCGACTTCGTTTTCGATGGTGCCGACTGGGTGATGGTCACGGCACTGCCGTCATCCGCATCGGCCCCCTTCAGCGCATCGGCCGTCACGTCGCTGCCAGCGTTTGGCGGCGGCACGGGGTCAGCGGATAACCCGTTTGCCCTGGCGCAGTCCATCGGCGCCCCCGGCACCATCGGCGTGAAGATCGCCACGATCACGGTGCCCGGCCTGCCGGCTGGCGACTTCATGCCCGTGGCCGACCTAAACCAGACCGAAAACGGCGGCCGATTCGCTGTGACGAACCACGTTGTCAATGGGTCCGGCGCGCTGGTGTTCGACCTGATGTTCTCGGACTCGCCTGTGAGCGCCATCGGCACGATTTCCGAATGCAGGCTGAAAATCGGCGATGCCTACATCGTCCACGAACGCACGATCACAACCGCCGTCGTGACCGTCGCCCCGTCGATCACCTCGCCCGTGAACGGTGCTGCAGCAACGCCGCTGGCCCCCTCATTCACGACCAGCGCCTACGCCACCAGCGGCGGCGCCGACACCCACAAAGCCACGGATTGGGAGGTGGCCAGCGACCCGTCGTTCTCCCTGCTTGCCGCAGCATCACCCGGCGATTCCGTGAATCTGACCAGTTGGACAGCGCCGGCTGATTTGGCCTACGGCACCACCTACTACGTCCGGGCGCGGCACATCGGCCTGAACTCGGGGTCCGGCTCCTACTCGCCCGCCACGTCGTTCGCGACCCATGCGCGCGCCGTGACGACCAAGCCGGTCATTACCTCGCCAGCGGATGGATCGGCAGGGAATCTTGCCTCACCTGCGATCACCACCAGCGCATTCGGCGTGAGCACGGGCACCGACACCCATGAGGGAAGTACGTGGCAAATCGCCACCGATGCCGGGTTCGCCAGCGTGGTGGCAACGCTCGACAGCGCCATCGCCTTGACCTCGTGGACGCCCAGCACGCCCCTGGCCTACAGCACCACGTTCTACGCCCGCGTCAAGCACCGCGGCGCGCAGTCTGGCCCGTCAGTCTGGTCCGACACCGTGGCGTTCGCCACCAGCGCAGCATCGGCGATCCGCCAGCCGGCCATCACCTCGCCGACCCCAGGTGCGTCCGGCGTCCTGCCGCCACTGACGTGCGCGGCCTTCAGCGTCACGGTCGGCAGCGATACGCACGTCGGCAGCACTTGGCATCTGTCCACTGACCCGCTTTTCGGCTCGCTGGCCGCCAGCACGAACAACAGCGCGACGGCGAAAACCCAGTGGACGCCCACCGGGTTGCAGCCGGGCGCGACCTACTACGCCCGCGTCAAGCACCACGGCCAGACCCTGCCGGATTCGGCGTTCTCGCCCACGGTATCGTTCACGGCGCTGGCTGTTGCAAAACCCGTTCTGAGCATCGCTGGCGGAACGTCGGCAGTCCTGGCTGGTGCGACGGCCACCGGCAGCGCCTACACGGCAACTGGCGCCAGCGCCCACCAGGAAACCGATTGGGAGTTGTCGGCGGCATCGAACTTCTCGCCGCTCTCGGCAGCGTCATCGGCGGCCGACCGGGCGAACCTGACCGCGTGGGCGATCCCGGCCGGCCTGACCCCCGCCACCACCTACTACCTGCGCGCCCGCTACCGCTCCGCCAGCGGCGTCGTGTCCGGGTACTCGGACGCCCTGAGCTTCACCACGGCGGCCACGCCCACGACCGTCGCGCCGACCCTGACCGCCCCCGCGGCCGGCGCGCTGGCCACGAACCCGCCTACCCTGCGCACCGGCCCGTACAGCGGATCTGCAGGCGCTGGCGCCCACCACATGACGACGTGGCAGGTGTCAACTGACCCAGCGTTTGCCGTGGTGCAGGTGGAAGCAGCGAACGACACGGCGAATCTGCTTGCGTGGACGCCCGGCAGCGCACTGCCCGCGGGAACCCACTACCTGCGCGCCCGCCACAAGGGGGCCAATACCGCATGGTCCGACTTCAGTGCGCCCGTGACCGTCACGGCCGCGGCGGCGCCTGTCATCGAGCGCCCCGCGATCACCTCGCCGACCCAGGATCAAGCCGGCTTCGGTGGGCGGATCACGGCGACGGCGTTCACGGCCACCGGCAGCGCCGACACGCACGACCGCACGAACTGGCAGATCGCCACCGATGAGGCATTCTTGAGCGTGGTCGCGGCGAGCATGGACGATGCCGTGAACCGCGTGACCCTGCCGTTCTCCGCGCTCACCGGCCTGACGGGCGGCGGCACTTACTTCGTGCGCGTCCAGTACCGCGGCACGGCAATCGGCTGGTCCCTCTACTCCACGCCGATTCGGTTCAAGGCGGTCAAGGTCACAAAGCCCACGATCACCAGCCCGAAGACTGCGACCACGGGCATTTCACGCAGCGCGCCGATCACGTCATCCGCCTTCGCGGCCGATGGCACCGACACGCACGCCGCATCGGAATGGCTGGTGTCGCCCAATGCCGACTTCTCCGCGCCGATCATGACCACCACCAGCGCGGTCGATCTGGTGTCCACGCTGATGACCGGCGCGGCGGCCCTGACGGTCTACTACGCGAAGGTGCGGCACAAGGGCGCCGCGGGCGGCTTCTCGGACTGGTCGGCAGCAGTCTCGTTCACGACCAAGGGGCTGATCAGCGCCACAACGCGCAAGCTCAACGGGTCCATGTCGTTCGGATTCCAGTCCGGCATTGCCTACGGCAACGGCCGGTTCGTTTCGGTCGGCTACAACGCCAGCGGCAGCGTGTCCGGCGCGGGAACGGCCGTCGTTTCAGCGAGCGACTACGCCACGCAAACAGTTGTGAGCGTGCCTGCCATCGGGATGTTCTGCTACGTCAGCTTCCTGGCCGGGAAGTTCATCGCGTCCGCCCGGCGATCCGCCGCCGCCACCTACACCGTGCTCACCTCGCCCGATGGCGAAGTCTGGACGGAAGCCACCGCGATCAACTGCCGGCCCACCGACTTCGCCACCGATGGCGCCGTCATCGTCGGCATGGCGCAGTCCGGCAACGTCATCACGTCCACCAACGGCGGTGCAACTTGGACCGAAGGCGCGTCCATCACGGCGTCGGCATCCACCACCGTGCGGGCGTCCTTCTGCTACTCGCAAGAGCTGGATCTATTCCTGTGCGCAGCCGGCGCCACGGTCTACAAATCGTCGGACGGTATCGCGTGGTCAGCGGCCTACAGTGTCACCGGGAAGACCATGGATGACGTGTGCTGGGGGAACGGCACGTTCATCGTGTCCGGGTCCGACACGGCCACCGGCAACGCCTTCGTGGCCCGGTCTACCGATGGCGCGACGTGGACCACCTCCGCACCCGGCTATGGCCGGCTGAACGCCGTGCAGATCGTGGACGGCCTGTTCTACGCCGCGGGCCGCCTTTCCGCGTCTTCATCGAATGGGTATGGCGTCGTCATCAAGTCCGTGGACAACGGCGCCACATGGACAACGCTTGCATCCACCGGCTTCGGGGCGATGCAGTCCATTGCCCCAGATGGCGGCGGGACGCTGGCGGCATCCGGCTACAACGCATCCGGCGTCACCTCCGCTGGCGGAATCGTCATCACCCCGTAACACATGGCCAACAAGGACCACACCATGCAGCGCAAGCAAATTTTTTTCCACCCGGCCCAAGGAGGGATCACGCCGCAAGAGCTGGCAGCAGCGTTCCCCGGCGTGACCGTGAGCGCCAGCGACGATGAACTGTCCGCCGCGGGCCTCGAACGGCTGGTTCAAACCGAGCGCCCGGCGTGCGGCGAGTTCCAGCGCATCGAAGAGGGCGACCCTGTGCGGCGCGAAGACGGCCGGATTCACCGCGTCTACACCGTGCGCGAAATGTTCGAGCCGATCGAGGGCCACGACGGCAACGCCATCACGGTCGAGATGCAGCAGTCTGACCACCGCGCGGCGATCCTGGCGCAGCGAAAGGCGGAAGCCGTGGCAGCAGTCGCGGCGGATCGCATCGCTGCGCTGCAGGCCGGCGTAATTGCGACCGTGCCCGGATTCGGCGCGGACGAATTCAGCCTTGCCCCGATGGATGTGGCGAGCCGGACAGCCATGGCGGCATTCATCGGCGCAGCGCGCATCGTGTTCAGCCGATCGCGCCGGCACGACCTGCGCCCGGCTGACGTGGCGAAGGTCCATGCCGACATCGGCGCGGCCGTATTCGCCATCGAATCGCGGGCGGCGGCCCTGGCCGCGGCGATCAGCGCGGCGAAGTCGGTCGATGAGATCCCGAGGGACTTGCAGGTTCTGCCGCCAGCGGCCGGGCCGACAGATCAGGCTTCGTGACCCGGAACTTCCGGCTTTCTGGCCCCTCATTTTTAGGGGCAAAACCGGAAGTCACTCCACCGGCACGATGTCACCGGGCATGAACGGCGTGAGCTGGTCGAGTTCGTCGCGCGGCGACAGGATCACCTCGCTGGGGTAGCCGGGAATCCCGATCACCCCGTTCCGGCGCTCCACCGAGAACGCCAGCACCACGCCCATCCCCGGCAGGATGGCCACAAGGTCACCGGTCTGCACTGCGAAGCTACCGGCATCGCCGGGTTCTGCCAGCGACTCCACCAGCGCCCGCTGTTCCACCTGCTGCAGCGTGGCGTTCCCGCGCTCCAGTAAATCATCCGGCTGGTAGCGCCCCAAGAACATCGCCCGGCCGTCCCCGAGCGGCTGGTACTCGAATTCGGCTTCATCGGTGCCGGTCAGCACTTCCATGCCGCCCAGCGTCGGCATCCCGCCCAGCGTGCCGGGTTGTCCCGTGGCAGGGTCAATCTCAGTGCGGGTGAACACCTTGCGCCACACGCTGCACGGGAAGGAATTCGGGTGTCGCAGCACAACAAGGCGCGAAGCTGAAGAAATTGCGGCGGGTACTTGGGTCAGCATTGGCGGGACTCACGGGACGTTTTTCAGCATGGCGGTCGCCTGCTTCTGGGTGATGATGCCGGCCGCCAGCATCTTGCCGACCCGCTTCTTGAGGTCGAGAACCATGGCGGCCTTCTGAGCCTGTGTGACGGTCGAGTGCGGGGAACCGCCGCCGCGCGCTGCTGGCGCCGCCGATGCCGCCTTCATGGCCCGCTGCTGCGCCAGCCGGGTGTTCCGTTCGGCCGTGCTTTCGACGGCGCTGCGCTTCCACCCGATTTCCTTTGCCTGATCCTTGGCGATGGCTTCTGCTTCGGCTTTCGTCACCCGCACCGCCTTGGCCTTGTCGCCGGACTCCAGGCGCTCGCGTTCGTGCTCGATCATCTGCGCGATCTTGCGGTGCAGAGCGGACGGGCGGGTGAGCGACTGCATGACACGCAGCGCGTGCTTGCACGCCACCCCGGTCAGTTCCGGGTTCGTGAGCTTCGGGTAGCCGGTTTCAGGGCGGCCCGCGTTGAACCCGCCCGCTGTCGTGATGAAGCGGTAGCGATAGCGGTGGTCCGGGCAGTCGCAGTCGAATTTCAACCCGCCCTCCGCCACCAGCTTTGCGAGCGCCGTGACCGGCTTCGGGCTGGCCGTGGCCGCCGACATGTCCAAGAATTCGAGATGGATGTGGTGGCGCAGCGCCTTGCTGCCCGGCGCCGCATTCGTGGTGACGTGCAGCCTCGCGCCGCGGGACTCCAGCGGCACGGCATGGTGGATTTGCGACGATGCCCGCTGGCGCCGATCCGGCGTGGCGAGATTGATCACCTCGCGCGCCGTGATGCCGCCGCGGAACTTCGACCCGAGCCGCTTCACGCTCGCGGCGTAGCGGGTCAGATCGTCGTTCGTGACGGCACGCCGAACGCCGCCTAGCGTCGTTTCGAGCTGGCGGCCCGAGTCGTACTTGCCGCCGATGTCCGCAGGCGCAAGGATCTGGCTTCCCGCGCCCTTGCCGGCCGCCAGTCGTTGATCACGGTCAGCAACCGCCCGCCGCTTCGCTTCTGCTACAGCCTTTGCTGGCGTGTTGACGCTGGCCGGGTTCTTCTCTTCGGCCATCAAGTTGTATACCCGGCCGCGGCCTTCATGGCAGCGAGCTGTGTTGGCGTGGGAAGAATAAGTTCCATTTCAGGCAACGGAAGCTCAGGCGAATCAAGCCCGGCTGCCGCCTGAATTGCCATCCACTCGCCCGGCGTGCCGTACACCCGCCCAGATACCCCCATGAGGTCAAGACGGTCGCCGGGTGTCGTCCGGTATCTGATTGCGGCACCCCACGGCGGTGTTGAGTCGGCAAACCTACGAATGGCCAAAAAAAGACCAGAATGGCTTTCAGTAGTCATGGCGCACAGTAGGCCAAAGCCGGATAGTAAGTATCAGCATACGTGGTGGTAGTAGTACCGTCGCCATTGGTTACGGTAGTTGGAGTCCGTATGATGCTGGCACCAACACAAAACAACTTCCCATTATGGTCAGCAAAGCCATAAGCAATACCCATTGCGTCAAATGCAAAAATATTTGCCCATGTCAATCCACCATCGACGCTTCGCAGTAGATACCCAGAAACTCCTTGGTTGACAACAAGGTACCAAGAGCCATTCATGTAGTGAGCGCAGCTTGGTCTATTTGACCCAATCGCCGATGATGCCACAACCACCCAATCAACACCATTGATTGAACGCAAAAGCCCACCTGAACTCATCGCCAGGAATACGCCTCCGCCTCGGTACACTCCATCTCGCATTGCCGTAACTGGTGATCCTGAGGATGATCCAATACGGAAACTAATACCGTCCGAGCAAGTGTAAAAATTTCCACCAAGATTGACTACAAAAAGGTCAATATCCGCCGCATAGCAAATCCCGCCGCATACGCCGGACGGCGTCCATGTGTCAGTAAAAGACCCTCCAAAGTCGGAAGAGTATTTTATCGCGTAGGTCGTTCCAGAGTACCCGCCGAGAATTAGAACGCCATCCGTTATAAGCCTGCCAACTCTCGCCATGCTATTTACTAGCACCCAGTTTATCCCATCGACGGATGAGTAAATACTCAGCGGGGTTATTGTTGCGAAAAATTTGCCGTTGACAAATATCAGGCTGTTCGCGTAATTGGCGCCAGTGGCACCACTTGCCGGAATGCCGACGGCCGGCAGGAAATTGGCGCCGCCGTCAGTTGAGTAGCTAACAGGCGCCGCACCACCGCCACCCATCGCCGCATATCCGCCGACGACAATAACGCCATTGGCTGCCGCGCAGCAATATAGCCTGCCAGTGCTGGCAGAGAATGTTTTTTGTGTCCACGCAGTACCGAATTCTCCGGCTGTCGTGAAGCTGATTGTCGCCGACCAATCAGAGGTTCCGCCGTATAGCCCGACGTGCCTGACTTTGGCGTAATAAGTGCCAGACGACGACGCGCCAGAAAGTGGCAAAGCAGTCAGGCTCTGGGCGCCGGTATGCTCTAAAATTGCAGGAGAGAATGACGGACTTGCAGAAACAACCCACTCCGAATTGGAATGTGAGTCAACCCCATCCGAAGCAAAAGCTGATGAGGTGAGTTCATGATTCAGCGCCACCCCGGTGGCGCCACCTGAGGGGCTGGTGATCGTCGGCTTCAACGTTTTCATGCGACGGAACCTCACCGGGGCGGAATACTGCACAGCCGCTCCGAATGTGGCGTCACGGTGCCGTGACCGAACATAGTAGTAACCACCTGGCGTCAATTCGGAAATTCCTGCCGTTGGGAAAGATGTCTTGTTGACGGCATCGTTCATGCTCGCGTAAAGCACGGCGGCAAATGTGTCATCAGCAGCGATTTGCCAGTCGGTAGAGCTGTGAACACCCGTTCCGCTGGTGAGCGCGAAGGGTGCGGTAGTCACTTCACCTGCAAATCCGATCTGGTCGGCAGTCGGCGTCAGGATCGAGGTCACGGCCGTTTGCGGAGCCGCCGCAGCCTGCACAGTCACGGTCGCGCTGTAGGCGGACCAGCCGGCCGCCGCGGCTTTGTGTCGCGCACGCAGGTAGTAGGTGCCGCCAGCGGCCAGCGCCGCCGATGGCGCCCAGGTGATCAGGTTTGCCGTGTCTCCGATGGAGCTTGCCGCGATGTCGGTGAACGCTGCATCGCGGGCAATCTGCCACGTCGTCATCTGGTGCGTGTCGGTGCCCGTGCTCACGCCGAACGCGCTGGTGGTCAGGGTAGGCGGGTTCGTGGCCAGCGCGCCGGCTGCGGGGGCGGTCAGTGCCGGCGTGTTCGTCGTGGCCATCGCCGAAGTGGTGAAGCTGGTGGCCGAGCTGTAGGTCGAAACGACGCCGCTGGCGGAGCGGTAGCGGGCGCGCAGGTAGTAGGTGGTGGCGGGGGTCAGGCCGGCCGGGATCGCCCACGCGGTCAGGTTCACGGTGTCGGCCAGCGATGACGATCCCGACAGGGGCGAGAACGTCGGACTGGTGGACAGCTCCCAATCCGTGTCGTGGTGTGGATCGGTGCCGGTGGCACCGAACACTGCGCCCGTGACCGTCGCGCCAGGCAGAACGGCCGATCCGCTGCCGATGGCTGGCGCGGTCGGCGTGGTCACAGCCATCGCAGTGAAGGTCACCGCCGCGGACCACTGTGAAGTTGGCAGGCTAAGGCCCATGTGCAGCACGCGGGCGTAGTAGGTCGCCCCCGGCTGCAACCCGGTGGGCGTCCACTGGGTTTTCGCCGTCGCACTGGCCCAAACGGTCGAGACGATGGCGGTGTTCGGGAACTCCGGGTCAGTTGATACCTGCCAACTCGAACTCGCGTGCGCATCGCTGCCGTTTGTCACGGCGAATGCCGAACTCGCCAGCGCGCCCGTGAATCCCGTCGCACCAGTGGTTGGCGTGGTGATGGCGGGGCGAGTTATGGCCGCCGCCGCTACGGTACGGAACGACACGGAATCGGACCAGCCGGACGCGCCGCCAGACACGGAGACGTGCTTGACGCGGGCGTAGTAGGTGGTGTCGTTCGACAGCGCCACGCCCGGCACCCAGGCCGTGAGGTCGTTCGTGTTATCGCGCGTGCCGGAAACGATATTCAGGAACCCGGCGTCCGTGGCAACGTCCCAGCTCGACGACAGGTGCGTTGCAGCACCTGAGCTGACTTGCAGCGGCCCCGATGTGATCGTCGGCGTCAAGCTCACGCCCGTGGCGCTGGCCGATGGCGTGGTGATCGACGGCCGGACGGTGGTAACTTGGACCGGGGTGGTGAAGGCGATGGTCGGCGAGTCAGTGGAAGCGCCGGACGTGGCGCCCTTGTGCCGTGCCCGGACGTAGTAGGTGGCGCCGTAGGCCAGCGCCGCGGGGATCGTCCACGCTGTCAGGTTCGTGGTGTCGCCGGTGGATGCAAAGACGATGGACGGTCCAAAGTCTGCCGTGGTAGCCACCTCCCAATCCGTGGCTTTGTGGGTGTCGGCGCCGCCGCTGGTGGCGTAGGCGCTGGTCGTGAACGAGGGGGTGATCCCGCTCGCCGTGGCGCCGTTCGCCGGGCTGGTGATCGTCGGCGCCAGGGTGACGGTAGCATTCGTGATCGTGCGGCGATGCTTGATGAACAGGTCGCCCACCTTCATCAGCAGATCCCGCGTGGCGCCGATGGCGCTCACAGGCGAGTCCGAGAACATCAGGTCGAACACCAGCGCGCCGGACCCGCCGACCACGCGGTTCGTCGCGGTGTACCGGCCGCCGTTCGCCGACTCGTTGAGGTCGGCCACGGGCATGAAGTCGCCAGCCGGCAGGCCGGGAATCGTGAGCGTTGCGAGCTTGACGCCTTGAGCACCAGGGGCGCCGATGGACGGGGCAATGATGTAAGGGTCGGATTCGGTGCCGGTGCCGCCGCCGAACGCGGGCGATGACGTGGCAGAAGCCGCGTCCACGGCGGGAGTGGTGGACGTGGGGAGTCGCGTCAGCAGAATCCAGTCCTGACCGTCATACACCACGTCTGCCAGCATCCCGGCTGCGATGGCGCGCGCCGGGGCCGCGACCTTCTGGCCGGTCTGGCTGTAGCACTGCAACGGGCGTGCGCCGGTGCCGGACACATTCAGGGTCGGCATGTCGGCGGTGGCCGCTGCATGGAACTGGCAATGCACGCGGGTGAATGGCTGCAGCGCCTCGATTGGCGGTGTCACGGCCAGCGTGTACGCCGTGCCGTCGCCGGCTGTGCTGCCCGCGGTGTGCTTCTGCACCTGCAGCGCCGCCTTGGTGGCGTACTGGGGGTGCGGGTCCGTGGCGCCTTCGTGCGAACCGATCAGGGCCAGCGCGACGGCCGCGCCAGGGTCTACGGTCACTTCGATGGAGCCGGCAGGGATGCCGGACAAGGCCATGCCGAAGGCCATCACGTACTGTCCGCGGCTGCGCTGCGAGATGGTGCGCAGCGGGTCGGTGGTGGACCAGATGGCGAAGAGCTTGCCGCCCGCGGCCGGGTCACCCATCCAGAAGCCGACTTCGGTGGCGGTGTAGGGCGTAGCCGCCGCACCGAACAGCACCGACACCCGGAAACTGTCCGGGCCGGCCGATCCGCCTGCGATGGTGACAGTTTCGACGCGGGAAATCAGGTCGGTGGCCGCAGCGCCAGTCGCATCTGTGTCCGAGCGACCGGACCCGAGAGAGACATGCGTGATCTTGACGCGCAAGCCGCTACCGCTCTGCGAGATGGCAGCAGCGCGGCCAACTTCGGTGATCTTCGGGTTGAATACTTCGATGGCTTGCGGCATGGCTTGGAATCCGGGCGGTTGATCCCCGGATCGTGCCCAAGCCGTGCGAGTGTGCGGGGGGGCGATTTTCCGCCCGTTGCCGTCAGCAGCGTGTGAAGCGGTACAGCTCTTCCCGCGCTCGCGTGATCGACGCCAGCGGCAGGCCAAAGCCTTCGACAACCTGCCGATCCGTCAGCCCCGAGGTGATGGCCGGGATGCCGCCGAAACTGGCGGTCAGGCAGACCAGCTCGAACCCGTAGGCGACAACGGCCACGCCGACCAGTTCGCCGGCTTCGGTGGCGAGCACCACCGACCCGGTGGCCAGTCGGCGCCACCGCGCTTCGCTGCGCGCCGTGCTGGCGTGCGAGATGGTCACATGCGTGGTGGCCGCCTCGATCAGCAGCGCGGTCGCAGCTTGGCGCATGGCGCCCTCATGGGAAAGGTCCGGGTAGGCGGTCGGCGAGCCTGCCGGCGTAGCCACCCAGGCAGACACGCCGAGTGAAACCTGTTCGTCCAATGGCGTGCCGAAGTGCAGGGGGTTGATTGCCGGCCTGCAGTGGATGGACTCCCCCTCTTCGCACAGGATTTCGGGGATAGCGGCGGCGGTGGTGTAGCGGACGGTCATGCGTGCCTCGTTTTCAATGCACGCATCATGTCCATTTGGACGGTTGTTATGAAGGCATAAATCCGCGCTTTTCAGTAGATCGACTCGATCAGCCCCATGAATTCACGCTGAAATGCACTCGACTTGCTTGAATCAGCCTGTTTTTTTGCCGCATAACACGCATAGAGCATCGCCACCTGCGCATTCGTCGCATCCGGGTGGACGCGGTACTTGATGCCGCGCTCTTCGATCTTGTCGCGCTCCAGGCGCGATTTCGGATCGGCCCGAAGCGCCCCCTCCCGGATGACCAGCCGCCCCATGCTGGCGGCGCTGAAGTACGCGGCGATGGCATCGGCCAAGTGCTCTTCCGTCACCAGCATGTCCCGATGCTGGTCCGCTTCGATGTTCGTGACGTGCAGGAAATTCGGCTTGCGGTCGTCCGCGTGGTCCCGCACGGATGCCGCGACCACCATGCCGGTACCCGTGTCCAGGGCGACGTAGAGCGAAGCCGGGCGATCGGCGAATCCGGCCACGTTCACCCGGATCATTTGCGTGCTGGCGGCCTCACTCACTGGCAGCCACCGGCATCACGATCAGCTCACCACCGGGAACACCGATGACTTCCACCAGATCGAAGGCGTTGATGCCGATGAAGCCGTCCGGGTCGTCAAGGGTGCCTGCGCCCTTGCCGTCAGCATCCGGCGCCCCGTGCGCTGGGTAGCGCAGCATCGGCGCACCGCATCGCAAGTTCAGGTCACACCGGATGATGGTCAGGTTCGGCCCGGACTCCGATTCCGGCGTGGCGATGATTTCCGGCGTCTCGACCATCACCGGCCAGCGTTGCGGGATGCCGGCCAGCACGTACTCGGCTTGGAATCGCCGATGCTCCATTTGTCCCAGGAAGGCGTAGAGCTGCATGGCGAGCGAGTGCGCCGTGTGCCACTCCTGAGCGACGATGACCAACTGCATGTTGATGTCAAAGCGCGGCACACGGATCTGAAAAATCCGGCGCTTCGGGTCGTCCGGGATTCGGCAGTACACCCACTCGACGGTCTGGCGCGTCACTTCGCTGGGCGTCGGGACAAAGCTGCGATCCGCCGTGACGATCAGGCGTGGGATGCGTGGTCGCGGCAGGTCGGTGCCAAGCGGGTCATCCTTCCGCATTGCGCTGATGATCTCCATGACGGCCGAACTCATCCGCCCCGGCGCCCACGCCGCAGCCTCTGCGAATGGGCGGGCCTTGTACTCGGCCACGCCGGGCGTGTCCGCGATCAGCTCCGCGTGCCACTGCTGCAGCAGCCTCCCGAACCCGGCATGGATCGGCGTGCGCATGTTCTGCGCGGTTTCGATCTGAGGCATCAGCGGCCCCGGCTGCGCTGCATCACGGCCAGCGCGTCAGCTTCGGCGCACCGCGGCCCGCTCGATTCAGCTTCCGGCATCTCTGCCAGCGGCACCAGCGGCATGGACTTGAAGGACTGCAGGCGGGCCAGCGCGTCAAGGTCGCGCCGCCCAGGCACGGCCATGACGGAATCCAGCAGCGCCGGCGCCCGCCCGCCCGCCGCCGCAAGCCGGGAAACCAGAACGTCGTTTTGCTGGCACTGGAAAGCCAGTGCCTCCCGCATGTGCTGGTACTGGACGTGCATCGCTGCCATGGTGCCCAGCATCCGCGTGTCACAGCGCGCCGCCAGCTCGGACACGTCATCCAGCAGCGCGAGTTCATCGATCGCCCCATCGGCCGCGGAATCCAGCAGCACGGGCGCCACCCGGTTCGTGTTGTAGTTCGGCTCGTACACGCAGTCAAACCCGTGGAACTGCTTGATCTTCGCTGGCGTGTCGCGGCCAGCCGGCGAGATGGCCGAAGAGAACCCGCCCGCCCCGGCACGGATCGTGCGCAGCGCCTTCGCGCCGTCCACCGTGTCAAGGAATGCCTGCTGGTGCGTGATGTTGCCATCGCCGTCGATGGAAAGGGAAACTGTGCGCGTGGCGGGTTCGAGCGACACCACTACGCCGTCAACGATCCCGCCCTCACCCGGCTCCATGCCGAACACCCGGCGCGGCCAGTGCCCGAAGTACCCGAGCATGTCGCCGCCACGGATGCGCTCTTGCGTGGCCGGCGAGTTGATCGCCGCGGTCAGCGAGCGAAGGTCAATGCTTCGGTCTACCCCGCGATGCTTCCGCCCGCGTTCGGCAAAGTTGTAGGTGATCGGGTCAGTGGTGTGCAGGATGGGCATGCTGTTTCACTGGTAAAAGATCAGCGATCGTTGATGATGATCGCGCCGCCGAGATGCAGCGCATGCCCGGTGGGCTGGCTGCCCGCGGCGTTGGCCTCGATGCATTGGACGATGTGATTGCTTGCGGGAGACAGTAGGCCGCCCGCCGAGGCAATATGATAATTGCCGCTCACCGCCTGATTTGCAAGCTGCTCTTGCGCTGACCTGTACGTCACCATTCTCGACCCCGGATTTGCACTGAGGGACCACAGCAGGCGGCGGCCGGTGCAGTTTGCCACGGCGTAGTCTCCAATCGTGTCCGTCCACCGGCCCGGGAGACCACTGCGACTTAACTCTTTCGCCCCCCATCCTTCGCCGATATACGTGATCTGCTCGGGTAGCAAATACTCGATGTCTGCAGTCGAGGCGACGAGCGCCGCGATTTTCAAGGCACCGGCAGTGACCTCGATTTCGATTGAGTTTGTCGATCCCCCCGCCGGACTCGCCGCATTAAGTTCAGTTGGCGTGAAAATCGGGAAAAACCACTCGTTTGAAAATGGCACAGCCGAGATTGTCATCGACTTGCTCAGGACTCCGTTGATATTGACGTTGAACGTGCAAGCCCCGTCGTCGATCTCTCGATAGTGAATCAAGCTCATGCCGACGACACAATCGGCAGACAGCATGGCTTTTTTGCCGACCGTCAGCGTCAGCATGTCCTGTGTCGCCGAGACCGAGCTGCTGAATCTCCGGGCAAAAGATCCACCACCCCACGGGTGGGCCGACAGCGTGCCCATCGTCGGCTGGCTACTCACAACCTGCCGCTCATCTGCCGGGAGAGTGATGTAGGTATCGCCCGGGATCTTGTAGTCCGTGACGACACGGATCGGGGGTAGATGTCGAGACTCGGCGGGGCGGCCTGGGCACGGGTCAGTGACAAGTGGCAGTCCGGCGCGGGTCACTGCGAGCGAGACATTGTCGAGCGACAGCGTGCCAGTGCCGCCAGTGGCGTACCAGAGGACGATGGCTCTGCTGTGCGCCTGCGTGACCGTCAGCGTCACTGTAGCTACGGTGCCATTGAGGGTGGCGGCAACGACGTTGGTATTCCAGCCTGCTGGCCCCTGGCCGCCGAGCTGCACAGACGTGATGCCGGATACTGCACTGTCATACGTCACAGTGATCGTGTCGCCGACAGCCACGGCTCCCGCTTGCTCGACAAATGTGCCTGATGCCGTGGTCGTCGTCGTTGTGACAAGTTTCCCGGACGACACAGCCTGCGACGCCGATCCGTAGGTGTACCAGTTTGGTGCCGTCGAATCGAATGCCCAGGTACTGTTAGTCGTCGTCGTTGTGGCCGCTGCCCACTTGGCCGGGAATACGCTGCGCACTGCACGCGCCCATGCCTCGTGGCCATTTGCCGGCAGTAGGGCTGCCGGGCCGCTCGGAATACCGCCGGCCTGGTGGATGGAGTCGCTGTAAATACCGACACCACCCGCCCGAATATGCGCCTCGAAAACGTATCCGGCCGTGTCAGCAATCTCTACGCCGTAGAGGTCAGCAATGCGCAGCAGCTCCGGTCCATCGCTGTACAGCCCCGCCGACGACATCGCTGCGTAGTCAGTCGATGGCCCCTGTGGATTGTCCGTGACGATCACGACCTCAATCCCGCGCTTGCGAAGCTGGCGAATCATCGGCTCGATCAACTCAAGACGATAGTCGCCGCCATTGGCTAGGCATCCGATGACAACGACATCCACGCCGTTGAATAACTGGCTGCGCCCGTTCGGCGGCGCCTTGGCCGTAACGGCAAGGCTGTAGCCTGCGTTCGAGAACCCATAATTTGTGTTGCCCGTTGCAAAACCTAGCTGTGCGTGCTGATAGCCGCTGGGCGAGCCACCAACGCCTGTGTACTTGCAATCGACAGTAACCGGGAGTTTGTATTTGTCCGTCGTGCCAGCACCGAAAACCATGCCAGGCCAGTCGGTCGCCCCGCCCCCAGATGCGGTAAGCGAAGATCCCATGACGACGACGCTCACGGGCAACCCCGTGAGGATCTTGCGCATCGTGCGCGGCAGCCGGCAGGGAGGCAGAGCAGGTGCGATCTGCTGCAGCGACGTGATCGCCGAGGCCGTGCAGATGACGCACGCGACGGGCACCCAGCCCCGGTGTCCCAGACGAGGGAGCACCCGCACCATGCCGCTCGACAGCTCGACACCGACGTACCACGTGCCGGCACCAGGCATCGTGATCAAGCCGCCAGACGCCGAGAATCCACCGACTATAAACGGCGCGACTGCGATGATCAGGCCGGCGCCTTTACCCGTATACCCTGACACCAGGGATTGAGCTTCTGCACGCTGCGCCGCGTCCATGCGCTTGATAGCGTCAAGCGTCTCTGCGGGAGTCGTCACTGCTTGCGAGTGGTCGGCCTTCTCCCACTTGCTTCCGTTGCTGACAACCCAATCGCCAACTGCCCAATCCGATTCACCGTCAACGGCCGTGGCTCCGGCAGTGCCGACTTTGTAGTACCAGCCTTTGTTTTCAGCCGCAGCGACAGGGATTGCCGGGGAATTGCTCGCGGCGTTCCACACGGCCTGATAACTCAAGCCGCCCAGGATAGCATCGGGGATCTGCGCGACCGGCAATTTCCCACCGACCAGATCAGCCTTTCCAAGGATGGCTGAATTGGCTTGAGCGGCAGCCTGAGCCGCCGACTGAGCCGTCAGCGAGACAGCAGTAACATCGCCCGTGGATGCCGCATCAATCGTCTGACGAAGATCGGCTTTTTCTGCCGCTGTGAAATCAACCTGTTGACCGGATGCGGTCTGAATCTTTGCCATTACCAAACTCCAAAAATATCAGGCCGGCGACCGGCTGATTACAACAAAACCACGCCCAAGAGCTACCGCCCCTTGTGCGAGAACGATGGCGCCAGCCGGTATAGCCTGCGCCGAATGAATTGTCTTTTGACCTGCTCCGACATATCCGCCAATCCCACCGCTACCGCCCGCAGTAGTTTTCCGAAGTTGGACGAACGGCGCAGAACCGATGCCTCGCGTGAAATCACTCATGACCACCTACCAATCTGGGTTCTACCCAATTACGACCGAACCACGGTCCAACACGATATTCCCGCGGTCAAGAATGACCCCGCCCGCTGGCGCCTGAGCGATCGGCTGTTGAGCCGATGCGGACCCCTCGAAGTACCCAAACGAACTGCCCGCACCGCCGCCAGCGGCAAGAACGGTATTCAGGCTGAAAACCGGATCGCCTGTGTTCGCGCCAGTGCTGGCCAACCCCTCGAAATACCCGACTCCATACCCGCCGCCGCCAAGAATGGCCCCCACCGTCCCACGGAACACCGGGTCCGATCCATCGGCGGTAGCACGGCCCTCGAAATAGGCCATGTCGCACGCCCCGCCACCGGTCAGCACCAGCCCAATGCGAGCAGCATAGGCCGGGTCAGGGTCGGGGCGAACCTCGCCCTCGAAGTAGTCGAAGTCACAGCCGCCCCACCATGGGTAGGCCAGCATGTCGCACGAAAACTGTGTCGCCACCCGAATCAAAAGCAGGATCTTCGCCGGGATGACCGAGCGAAGCGCCGGGATAATTCGCTCCACGTCCTCGCGGCCGACTGATGCGGACGACAAGGAAACCATGATGCGGCTGGTCAGGTACCGGCCTCCGTCGTCATCGTCGGACAGGTCGGTCGGGTACGGCGCACTCTTCGATTGCCAGAGTTGGGCCACCTCCCACCCGTTCGGCCACGTCAACTGCAGGTAGGTCTTGAGCATCTGCAGTCCGCGCTTCGGGTTGCGCGCGCGCCAGGACTCCCACACGTAGCGCATGGCCTCAACATCGCCGCTTCGGTACAGCGACAGCCCATCGCCGACCACGCCAAGCCCGAACTGTTCGTCGCTGCCGATGTGGGGCAGCCCGCACGTCTGCAAGTCGTTCAAGGCCGGCCGGATGTGCTCGGTCAGCAGCGCCATGAACAGCGACTTCAGTTCGGCCTCGGCATCGTCGAAGTCGAAGCTGGCGCGCAGCGGCGCAAGGTCTGGCGCCTCGTGCGGCGACAGCAAGCTGTAGCGGTGCGAGTCGATCTGAGGCATGGTCAGTAGTTCACCAGCCCGAGCGTATGGTCAGCACGGGACAGGGTGATGGTGATCGCGTCCGCCGTGCAGATCAGGAAGCTCTCAGGCATCACGCCGGCCGGCACGGTCACGGTGACATGCAAGTCACCCAGGTCATCCTGTAGGGCTTGCACGGACTGCTTCAGCAGCTTGGTGATGGCGTAGGACTTGATCGACGGCCGCAGCCCGACTGACACGGCCTGCGCACCATCGCCGAAGTGCTGCAGCACCAGCGACAGGATCTGCGCCCGCACGGTGTCGATGTCGTGGACGGCCGCCACGGTCGCGGTGATTGCCACCGGCACCGGCACGATCACCGGATCGTAGAAGCGGATCTTGAGCGACGGATCGGCCCGCCCGATGATCTCGGCAGTACGGCGCTGGAATGCAGCATCCGCCATGCCGCCCACCCAGCCGGAAACGAACAGGGTGTTGATCCAGTCCACGCTTGCCCCGCGCGCCTTCTCCTGCACCTGTTCGTTCCAGACCGACAGGAACCGCACGCCACTGAAATTGCGGCGCAGCAGCACGCCGAACTCCCCCAGGAACACGGCGTTGTCGTTGTAGAGCGCCGGGTAGCTGGCAATGACGCGCAGCTCGTCCACGGTGTGCGGCTCGGACCCGCTATCGGCCATCTGCGTCAGGGTCATCTTCAGCGCAGCATCGGCCGCCGTGAAAATGTACTCAAGCGCGAACTCGGCCCCATTGGCCAGATCCACCACCCGGCCCTCGGTTTCCGTCACCCGGACCTCGAACGTCTGGCCGGCGACAGGCTGTGTGCCCACCACGCCCGCCACGCCGAACTGAATCCACATGCGCCGCCGTTCGTCCACCTCAACTTGATAGGCCCGGTCATCGGCTGGCACGTTCATCCACTCGCGGGCGTAGCGGTACTGGACGTGTGCCGCGGCGTGCGTCACGTCCCACACGTCCACGGCCGTCATGTAGACCGGGCGCTGGTCCTGCAGCACCTCGATCCGGTAGAACGGCTGATCGGCGCCCGTTGTGTGCGTGACGGTGCGGCGCTCGTGCTGCGCCACGATGACGGTGGCGGCCTCACGCGCAGGCACGGTGACGGACGACTCGACCCCCCACACCCGGCCGCGCTGATCCGACACCTTCCGGCCCTCCTGCAGCGTGTAGGCGGCGTCACTGCCGTTGGTCACGGCCAGCACAGCACGGGGGGCGCGTGCCAGCGGCAGAATCCCGCGCATCGCTGCGTCGGCCAGCACGGTCGAATCCAGCGTCTTCATGAAGGGTTCGACCCGCAGCAACTCCGCTTGCTGCGACAGCATGGCGAGCTGCGCCGATGCGGCGCGAATCTGCGCCATCACCCAGGGGTCATTCACCTGCGCCAGCATTGCCAGCCGCGGGTACTGGCTGATTTGCGCCAGCGCGGCCCCGAGGAAATCGTCTTGTGTGCGCGCAACCATCAGGCGCCTCCTCCCACCCAGGCGATCTTCCCGAGCACTTCAGCAATGATGACTTTCCGGTTGTTCGACGTGTCAACCTCATAGATGGCCACAGGGTCGCCGCCGATGCGGTTCAGGATCGGCAGATCCGCCCGAAGGTCGGCGGTCACGCGGTCGGCAATGATCGCGGTCATCGGCGCCTGCAGCGCGTCACTGATCCCGTTGCCGAAGTCCCACCCGAGCACGGACCCGCGGCGCGTGGCGAACCAGCGCCCGGTAATCCGTAGCAGGTCGTCAACGCCAAGTTGTTCGGCTTCCACGCGGCTTCTCATGCCGGGATGATGCGCAATCGGTGTTGCGCGTCATGGGGGCGTTTTTCCTTCAGTCAGCAGGCTTCTGAATTTTGACTCCAAAATTATTTCATCAGGCTATTGCAGCCGCATGATTTTCGGATCACAATATTCCTACTGAGTCGAAAGACCCGCCCACTGCCCCGGACCTGCACCATGACCCCCACCACCATCCTCGAAACCATCATCAAGTACACCGCGCGCCGCGTGGTGCAGCGCACGGCAGCGATGGCCGGCCTGTCAGCGTGCGCCGATGGCGCGTTCGTCACGGTCGCAGAGTTCAAGGCGGCCCGCGCCGAACTGTCCACCGGCATGGACGACGCCTACACAGCGGCCCGCAACGCGGCGGACCCACAGTACAAGGTGGATGGGCTGGCCTACGTGTCCGGGCTGGTGTCGCTGGCCGCGCTGCACAAGCGCCGCGGCACCGATGAGGCCATCCCCGCCGAAGTGCGCACCGTGCTGGCCGCCGCCGCCGCGCTCAAGGCACTGATCGAAGGCGCGAAGGACAAGGCATCCACCGGCCGCCGCCCGGCCGTGACCGATGCGCCAGTCAAGGCCCGCGTGCTGGACATGGGCACCTGTGCTTTCTGTCGCCGCCTGCAGTCGGTGCGTGGCACGATGGTTGACCACGGCTACACCGACTCGCGCTACGGCTTCCGCGCCGGTTCGTGCGGCGGCACGAACACCAAGCCGATCGAAACGTCCCCGGATGGCCTGCACGCCCTGCTGCGCGCACTCGAATCGGCGAAGGAGCGAGCGATGGAACTGATCGACACCCCGCCGACTGCGCACACCGTCAACGTGCGCAACGGCATCCGCCTGACCCCGACCGTGTTCACGTCCGGCCCGGAGTTCGACCGTGCCGCGCGCCGGGTTCTGGCCGAAGCACGGGGCACTGTCGCCCTGGCCGGCGAGCGAATCCCCGAAGTCGCCGCGGAGATTGCCGCATGGGCGCCGGGCAAGCTGGTGACGGCCGCCGAAGCAACCGCCCGCGGGGTCTGATCATGCAGAAGAAAATGAAAATGACGTTCGTGTCATTTCGAAATCTGGCCGGGGAGCGGGTCGCGCCGACTCGACAGTTCAGCGGGCACCCGGCCCGCGGGCCAATCGTCACGCGAGCTGAACGTGACATCCCGGGCTGTGTGGACGTTGAGTTCCGGTATGGGACTCTTGTGGAAGACGCGAAATGGGAGTGGCGCTCAGTGCGGTGCGGTATCTGACCAGCGCGAAGCGCCGTCAGCGCACCTGAGCTTCGGCGCTCGCCGGCTGAGTCTCAGGCCGGGCCACCTCTTCACCCTGCATCGCCGCCGCCGCAACCATCTGCTGACCGCCGCGGCTCACCGTCTTGGCGATGTCCGAGCTGGTGGGGCGCCGGATGAAGCTCAGTTCGAACACCGCGCCGTTCGGCATGGCCGCCGAGATGTGGTAGGTCTTCCCATCAGCGGCCGGGACTCGCTTCAGCGTGATGATGTCGCCGGGATTGGGGGTGGACGTGGACAGGTTCACCACCATGTTTTCCAGGTCAACGCTATCGAGCGTCGTCGCGAACACCCGGCCCGATGTGTGGATGTTCACGCCGGACTTCCCCGAGAAGATCGTCAGGACTTCGCCCGATGCGTCGTACTTCCACACCCCGTTCATGCCGCGCACAAGCTCGGTGATCTTTGCCTCTTCCGCAGCCTCAAGGCGGGCCTCTTCGGCCATGCGCTCGGACGCCACCATCGCGCGGGCCTCGTCTTCAGTCGGGGCGGCTGGCGCAGATGCCGCGGCCGGGGCGGTCTGCGCCACATCGGGCTTTTGTGCCGCAGGGGAGCACGCCGCCAGCAAAGCGGCGACTGCAAGCGCGATCGCAGTGGAAAATTTTTGATTCATGGCTGTTCCCCGGAAATTAAAAAATGCAATTATGCGTGGCTTTTCCGTATCTGGCGCCTGCCAGATGGTGCTTAAAGTTCGCCGCCGCGCCAGTGGCGCGCCACTATTGGCCAGAAAAGCCCGGTTTTATGCCGGCAGAAAGCAGCATTGCAGCGCCAAGAATGCCGCATAATCCGCACAAATCAGCCGATTTCATGGATTTGACATTGGCGCCGGGTTGGCGCACATTCCGCCTGCCGCTGCAAAACAGCGGCCGGGGATGACAGCCCGGAATGATCAAGCGCACCAGCCGCGCAAGCGGCTTTTTCATGTCTGAGCGAAAATCAGCATGGTGCGAAAGCATGGCCCCATCAGTTTCAATGGCGGGCCGTGCGGGAGGGCGAAAGCCCTGCCGGTCCCTTGGTCCCGGTCTGTCACCCGCACGGTCTGCCGCCCTATCGACAGAGGGGCGGCAGGTTCAAACCTGACCTTGGAGCCAATCATGGCAACCCGCCACATGCCGGCCACCCAGACCGGAATCGTCATCGCCTCTCACGGCGAGAACATCACCACCACCCTGGCAGTCGCCGAAGGAACCGGCGTTGAGCACGCAAGCGTCATCCGGCTGGTCCGCGCCAATCTGGCCGATCTTGAAGAGTTCGGAGGGGTCCGATTTGAAATCCGACCCTTTGAAACCGCAGGCGGCCAACAGCAACGCGAGCACGCCGAGCTGAATGAGCAGCAGGCGACCCTGATCCTGACCTACATGCGCAACAGCGAAGTGGTGCGGAGTTTCAAGAAGCGGCTGGTGCGCGAGTTCTGGGAGATGCGGCGCAATCCACCGCCTGCACTCATGCCGACCGACTACGCCCAGGCGCTGCGTGCGCTGGCCTGCGAAGTCGAAGAAAAGGAGCGCATCGCGGCGGCGAAAGCTCTGGCGGACGCCGAGTTGGTGACGGCCCGCCCGAAAGCCGTGGCATGCGACGTGTTGAGCGAGTCGGCTGGCGACCGCTGCATCAGGACGGCGGCAAAGGATCTGAAGGTGCAAGAGCGCCGGCTGATCGGGGCGATGATCGAAAAGGGCTGGCTGTTCCGCACGCACCGGCCGGACGGCGGCACGGGCGACCTGCAGCCCACCGCCAAGATCGCCAAGTTGGGCTTTGCGAAGATGGTTCCGGTTCACACCGATGCCGAGAAGAGCAAGACGCGGGACGCGCTGCGCATCACGAATGCCGGGCTGACCCGGCTGGCCGTGCTGGTCGTCAAGTGGGGGCTGTCGGCCAGCTCGCGCACCGAGATGGTGGCCGCGTGACTGCCGACAGCATTTTCGATGCACCGGGCTACCGGGCGGCAACCTCGATCGTCATCAGCAGCCCGGCCGCGCTGCGCGGGAACCCGGGCCTCGTGGCCGAAGCCGTGCGGGCGATGGCTGCGTTTCGCGCCGAACTTGATGCGCTGCGCACCGACCCCGCGAACCTTCTGGCTGTGCCGGAAATCGAGGAACTGGCGGCCGATCCGGCGCTGGCCGGCCGGCTGCTGGGTGACCCCGCATTCATCCGGTCGCTGACGATCCGCACCGCCGTGGACATGCTCGAATCAGCCCGCCGACACCTCATGGCCGCGCTTCTGCCGGCCGGGTAGAATCCCGGCTGTAAGTCATCATGCGTTTGCCCCGTCACTTCGGTGCCGGGGCATTTTTTTGTCCGGTCAGACCAGTCCGGCCGGGTACTGCCACCGGCCGCCAGCACAGCGCACGCCAGACCGGATATCCATCCGGCCGCGGGCAGCGAACGCCAGATGCACCCATGCGCCGGGCGAGTTCTCGCCGGGCCGCACATCCTCAAGGATGACCTGATCGAACGCGATCACCTCGCGGTTCGCCAGCAGCAGCTTCGCCACGGCGCGCGGCGATCCGTAGCCGGGACAGGTGAAGTCGATCGCCAGCCCCAGCAGGTGCGCGCTGGTGGTGGATGCGCCGGGCGTGGCCGCATTGAGCGCAGCCGACCGGTACCCCGAGCTGATCAGCATCGCCGACCCCAGCAAGTCGCGCACGCGCTGCACCCCAGGGGATAGCACGTCGGCGATGTTCTTCAGGTGGTCGGCGGTCGGGGTGTTGTTGATCCCCTGCCGGGTGGCGCGCTGCGACACCAGGAACTCGGACAGGTGGAAATTGGGCTGAAGTTTCCGGTCGATCATGCTTCTGCTCCTGTGTTGCGCGCTCTGCGTGCCAGCATCCGGGCCGCTTCGCCGGCCAGCACCAGAAGGATAGCCACGATGTCGAAGGGGCCGATTTCAGCGCCCTGTGTCAGCACCACGCGGCTCAGGCCCAAGAAGGCTATCCAGCCGGGGACCATGTGGGCCAGCCGAAGCCACGGGCACATTTCCGGGCCGGCGATGTGCGCCCGGTACAGCGCAATGCCTGCCAGCGCGATGCAGATCGCCGCGTAGGCGGCTGCCGTTGGATGGAGTTGAAGCATCATTCGCCCCCGCGCGCATCATCGGCTCCGAGCTTCCGGGCAATCGAGCGCGCGAAACTGCCGGCGACGGAGAAAGCTGAATCGACCAGGGAATTGATCCGGTCCCCGATGGCCGCCGACCAGAACGCCGAAGCGGCAAGCACCTCAAGCGACGGGCCGCCCGCCATGGAACTCACGGCCATCTCGACCGACCAGGACAGGACCATGGAGGCAGAGACGAACCGGATGAACGCCGACAGGCTTTCCAGTCGGGAAGGCGTGGTGATTCGGCTCAGTGCCCACTGCGCGCCAGCGCAGGCAGAGAAGAAGGCAACAAGCCACGGGGAAATCGAGTAGGTGGCCGCTGCCGCCGTCAGGAATCCCGTGGTTTTGAGGGCAAGCGTTGTTGTGTCGGCCATCTCGGTTGAAGGAAAGTTGTTGGCCGGATTACGCCACCCCGGCCACCCCTCGAACCGGGCTGGTTTTCCTTCAGCGCCGCTGCAAGTTGGCGATGCCGCGCCCGAGGTTGTTCACGGACTTGATCACGGCGTTGATGTGCTTCAGCACTGCCTCAAGTTCTGCGCGCCGCCCCTTGTGGTTCTCTGCGAGCGTCGTCATGGCCTTGGACCCAAGGATGTCCTCAAGGTCCGAGATGCCCAGGTTCAGCGCCTCCGCGTAGGAGTTCGACGTGTAGAGCGACAGCGTGCTTGCTTGGTCAATCCGTGCGCCCAGCAAGTCGGCGCGCGGCTTCACTGAGGCAGGAATCGGCAGGAAATCGGGTCGGCGCCGATGTGCCGTCACCGGTCTTTCTGGCGAAGCACGGGCCGGCATCGTCGTAGGTCAGCGCGAAGAAGTGCGCCAGTTCCGTCGTCCCTGCCCAGAAGGCGGAAAGCATGTCTTCCACGTCGCTTTCTGGCATGTCCTTCAGCGCGTCGATCCGCGACGAAACCCAGTCCACGGCCTCGCGCTCCGACATATCCGCAAGGTCCGGCCGAGCCTCGCCGGCCGGAAAGACTTGGCAGGCCATCATCCCGATTGCCCACTCGCCCGCCACGCGGCACAGGCGCTCAAGCACCTCATGGTGGACGCCAAGCAGGGGCAGCACGTCGAAGGGCTGGCCGGCGTCCGATTCAACCTGCACTGTGTCGTGAACGTAGTCCTCGCCCATGGAGATAAAGTCCGACAGGCTGGCGCCTTCGTACACGTCGAAGTTCGCCTTCGCGGAGACGGCCGACAGGTATCGGCAGACCACAAAGGCCCGCTCTTGCACAGTCCACCGGCGCGGGTCCGCGACCTTGCCGCCGCCGTCGTCTGCCGTGGCGCAGATGGCTCGCAGGAATGCGCTTTCCGTGGCGCCCAGCAGTTGCGCCGGCATCTTCAAGAGCGCGATGGACTCACCGACCTTGATTTCTTTCGGCGTCACGTCAATTCGCGCCGTGCGGATTCGTGGGATGTTGATGGGCATGGGGATTCTGAGGTGTAGGGGGGGGTCAGCGGCGCATCGCGCGCCAGTCATTCACGTCGAACGCAGCAAGGCTGTTGATCTGCAGCGGGATCTGTGCGCTGACAGCCCGGCCGTCTTTGTCAATCGGCGCATCCAGGGCTTGCCCGATGGACTCGATCACCATGGGCAGGATGGCCATCCCGCCGAAGCGCACGCCGACAACCTGCGGGGACAGCGACGGGTAGAACGCCGCCAGCGGGCCGGCGCCCTTGATCAGCCCGGTCAGCGTCAGGTCCGTGGCAAGCTCGCGGGGAAGCATCCACTGCCAAAGCTGGTCCACCGGCCTTTGTACTTCCTTCACGGGGTCATCCATCGCCCGGAATAGCGCGGTGACCGACATATTCAGCGGGGGGCTTCCCGAGTAAATCTGGGTGGAATTGAAGCGGGTTACCGACGTTCGCCCGACAAGTTGCGCAGCCTCACCCTGCGCCGCCTGCAGCAGACCCTTGACCGCACCAGGGGTGAATGACGCCTTCTCAAGCGCCTGCAGCACTGGATTGAACCCGCCAACCTGCAGCATTGCCGAGAACGTGGACATGCTCGCGTCCGGGGTGATGTTCTCGAACGGGGAAATCCAGTTCTGGGTTTGCCGAAGCTCGCCCCCAGGGGCGATCGGGAACACGACAACGTTCCCGCCCGCCACCGGCTGGTAGCTGCGTGTGTCCCCAGGCGTGCGCATCTCGACCGGGTAGACCGACATCAGCAAGTGGGGCGAGAGGTTGCCCCACTTCGAGCCTAGTTCGGCCACCGGTTACAGCCCGCCCGCGCGACGGATCTTCATGGACTTCGCGCGATGGATGCGGGCCTGTGCGCCATGGGACTTGGACTGCGCCTTGCGAAGCGAGACCTTCTGCGCGCCGGTCATGCGGAACACGCCGCTGATCCGCTTGTTGACGCGCATCTTCTTGCCGCCGCGCACGACGGTCTGCATCTTGTACGTCGCGTCCAAGATGCCAAGCGCACTGTCGAACAGGGCTTCCTGAGCCTCGCCGCCGAACACGTAGCTGTTGATTGCGTCCATGTCGTCGCTGTCGTCGCCGACCTCCTTGGACACGAAATCAGCCACGCGGGCCGCTGCCTCGTTGTCGTCGTCGTTGAAGATGGCCGAAACGTCATCTTCACCGGCGCCCAGCTCAACGAGGTAGTCGGCGGCCATCTCCATGTAGGCCGTCGCCAGCGCCTCCTCATCGGTCGTCAGCTCGGCCGGCGAGCCTGCATCTTCCGTGGCGATGCCGATCAGCATCATCTGCAGCCGTGTGGCCATGCCCTCACCGGGGTCCATGTCATCGGCGTCACGGCACCACTGGCGCACCACGGACGCGGCGGCCATGCGGGAATCGGCGGCCTCGAACGCCGCGGCGTCAAGGAATGGGGCGGGGGTAGCGGCCCGGCTGGCCGGCGATCCGGCCGCAGCCGTTTCGTCGGCTTCCTGAGCGCCGCCCATGTACTTCAGGTACGGGGAATTTCGGTGCGAAGTCATGTGTTCTCCAGTCGGCGCGGCGAGCGAACCCGCCGCGCGTTGACCATGATCAGCCGGCGATGCGCTGCTGAATCACGAATTGCCGAGCTGTGCCGTCGTAGCTGGCGAAGAACTCGATGCGCACGCGGTCACGCGGCGATTCCGCCGAAGGACCGACCTTGATCGAGAACGCCGCGCCGCCCAGCTTGGTCGAGGGCACCAGCCATTCGGCCGACTGGGCAGCCTTCAGCAGCTTCAGCAGGTAGCGGTTCATGCGGGAGATGGCCTCCTGCATCGGGAGCTGCTTCAGCTCGCCAGCGTAGCCGGCAACCTGCCGTTCCAGGCTGGTCGCCATGTCCACCACCGCCGACAGGCCCAGGAACTCGGTGGACGGGTAGCAGGTGATCGAGTCGCGAATCACGTAGTGCCCGCCGTTGCTGAAAACCTCGAAGCAGACCGGATTGATCCGGGCGCCGCTCAGGTCTTCAAAGTCCGTGTCGGTCAGGGGGGTGATCTGGCGCGGGGCAACCATGTCAACCGGATTGAAGAAGCCGGCGACGGGGTAGTTCTTGCGGGCCAGCCCGTCAGCGTTGACGTTCGCGTTGCGTGCGCAGCGCATCCCGATGGCCGATCCGCCGGCGCCCCACGCCTCGCGCTGGCCGCCACGGTCATCGAAGCACTCGACCGGGCGCCACATCAGTTCGACCAGATGCGACGTGATCGACAGCGACGATGCGAAGCTGGCAGCAGCGGACGGCGACAGGGTGCCGCGGATGTCCACCACGACGGTGATGTTCTTCGCATCGGCCAGCTTCACCAGCTCGTTGATCAGGACCACGTTTTCCGTGCCGCCAGAAATCAGGTAGCCGAACGGGATCTGCGAACCACGCAGGCGAGCGACGGCCGCGCCGATGTCGGCCGGCAGGTACTCGGTCGCGCCTTCGCTGAACATGACCAGGGCCGGGGTGGTCACCCAGCGGTCACGCCCTTGGGCGGTGCGACCGTACATCGCCGAGTCCGGGTGAACGCTTGCCGTGGCATTCGCGACGATGCGCAGGTTGCCGCCAGTCAGGGTTTCGGCCACGTCGGAGATGAACGCCGAGTTGCCGTAGTCATCGCGGGCGTCCGGGTCCAGGGAGCCAGTGATGTCGAACAGCGTTTCGTTGCTGAACGGGTCGATCACGCGCAGGTTGATGACGCGGTTTGCCACCTTCGTGCCGACCAGCGGGGTGGCCGCGGCGTGGACACTGAAGATCAGCCCGTCGTTGAAGCACTCTTCGTGGTCAAAGTACAGGTCGAAGTTGGTGGGGATCGTGTCGGACACGCCGAACAAGCCGCCTTCAGCCATGCGGGCCGTGGCCGACGTGTAGCCGTCGCCGCCATCGGTCACGGTCACGCTGGTGATCGTGCCGCTGCCATCGGCAACGATGGTGCCAGCCGCGCCGTGGCCGTTGCCGTCGAACTCGATTCGCTGGCCGGTCGCATAGCCGGCGCCGCCGGCGGTCACGGTGACGCCGGAAACGTGGCCGGATGCCAGATTGACCGTGAAGGCCGCGCCGCCGTCGAACTTGATGAAGCCGAATTTCTTGGTCGCGCCGGCGCCGACAAGGCGCTGCACCACCGCCCCAGCCGCGCCAGCCTGCAGGCCATCCTTGACTTGGCGCAGACCTTCGGCCAGCCGATTGCGGCGCATGGACTCCGGGCGGCCCGTGCGCTGCACGAGGTTGTCCAGGTTGACCATGAACGGGCGGTCGAAACGGCCGCGGGCGGTGCGGACGACTGCGGCAAACGTCTTGTCGCTCGAAACCGTCAGGGGGCTGTCCACCATTTGAACGGTGGGGCTGACTTGCACGCCGGGCGCGCGGCCCATTTGTCGGGAAAAGCTGCTCATGGCTTTCAGACTCCAGTGGGGATGCCGGCGAAGATGACTTCACCCGCAGAAATTTGGTTGGTGCGAAGAATCGCCTTGATGTTGGCGATGACTTGGCGACAGTGCGACGGGCTGGCCACCGTCACGCCACGGCTGCAGGCCGGGGCGATGAGGGCGCCAGTGATCGGCTCCACGATGGCAATGCGGCTGTGGTTCGTCACGGTGATCGTGACCGGCCACTCTGCCGCGGCCTCATCCGCCGTGGGCGCCGCGCCATCGGCGGGCACCACGACAGGATCAGGCACCGCGGCAGGCTCAGGCGCTGGCGGGGCGTCAGCGGTGGATGTGTCCACCCGCCCCACTTCATCGCCCGCCGTCGCCAGCTCCAGCGCGTCAGGCTCGGTCGGCTGCATGTCTGCGGCCGGCCCGAGTTGACGGGCGCGCTGCTTTTGTTTGCGCCCGTCGTCCATCACTTCATGCCCGTCAAGTGGATGATCGCGCAGCCCATCGCGGACGGGTGGTGCGGGTTCGTCTCGGTCGCCCAGCGGCCGTAGAAACCACGGTTGCGGGTCATGTCGCCGTTCGTGGCGATTTCCACGGGCATCAGCGGCACGGGGTCGGCCGTGACGATCGGGCAGCGGGTGGCTTGCGAGCTGCGGCCGATGGCCAGGATCTGCGCGGTCTCGCCGCTCACGTCATCGGCCATGATCTTCCAGCGGGCTGGCACGCGGTACACGCGCTTGCCGAACAGGACGCCGACGTAGTACAGGCCGGCATGGGGTTGTACGCCGCTCGCGCTGAAGTATTCCGGGGGAAGGGCACGGATCTGCGCGGCCACCCAGTCGTTCACGTACAAAAAGTCAATGCCGTGGTCCTGCGTCTTGTTCGCCACGACTTGATCGAGCATGGCCAGCGTCGTCATGAAGTCGCGCCACATGTCTTCGCGCGCCTTCTGCGCACGCTCGGTGCTGAAGCTGAAATCGTGCGAGATGCTGGTGTTCTTCGCCAGCTCGGCGGCCAGCCGCAGCCCCAGGTAGTGGCGCTCCATCGTGATCTGCTTGCGCGTCGTCAGGATGGCCTCGGCTTCCGGGTCGATGCCGATTTCACGCGGGAACTGCTGCGCGGCGTCGATACCGATTTCCGCCTTCATCCGCATCGTCTCGGCGTAGATCGAGAACTGGGACGTGGTGATGATCACGCCGGGGGTGAGGCCCGGCGCCTTCTCGTAGTTCAGCACCGCACGGGCGATGACCGACGAACCGGCCGGCAGGGCCGGGGTGATCTGGGCGATGACCAGCTTTCCGGTGTCCGGGTTCACCGAACCGGTGATGGCGTGGTCTTGCCCGTCGATGGTGATCGACCCGCTGATTTGGCTGGTGGTCGAGTTGGCGTTGACGCCGGTTTCCACCGCCGCGCGGATGCCGTTGACGAAAATCGCCGTGCGGTTGCGGTACAGCGGGATGCCGATGGTGCCAGCGGCATTCGAGCCACCGAATCCGGGGGTCGTCTTGTCGCTCTGCGCCGTGAAGGTGATCTCGAACGGCAGTTGCGCGTGGTTGACGCGGACGAAGCGGGCCGACGTGCCGAACAGGCCGCCAAGGTCGGCGCCGTCCATGCTGTCGCCCTTGGCGTAGTCGCCCATGTCGGCGTTGGCGACGTGCTCGACGATGATGATCGGCTGTTCGTTGCTGCTGATGTCCGGGGGGAGTGCCGCGGCAAACGGCATGGCTTCAGCGATGGCGCCCATGAGGACGACGGCCGCGCGGTTCGCCTGGATCGACGTGGCATCGTGCGAAAGCGACGTGGCATCGTCCAGAAGCGAGCCGTTGTCATTCACACCGCGGATGGCCACACGGGCTTGCGAAATGGCCGAATCCACCCAGTCGGCGGACGGCGGCTCGCCGTGTACCTGCGTGTACTGGTCGATACCGTCCAGCATCGCACCCAGGAGCTTCTTCTGGCCCTTGGCGGTCAGTTTGCCCATCAGGGTATCCAGTGCGGGCGGCAGGTTGAAGCCGGCATCGCTGCCAGAGCGGACCAGGACGGCATCCACGGTTTCAGCAGTCGTGCCGCCGCCCATGTCAGCGACGGAATCGAGGAAGCCATGGACCACGCCGGTGTGGGCGGAAGAGTAGTTGGCGCCGATGCGCACAAGGCGCTTAGAAATCGTCATTACGGGGTCTCCGATGATTCGCGCAAGTGCGCATTGCGGAATCATCTGTCCCGGTATGAATTCATTCCCATGGCATTTTTCCATGCAGGCAAAACAATGAAAAAGGCGCCAAACGGCGCCTTTTTGCGGTCAAACATACCTCATCTCTGCAGTATTCAGGCAATCACCCCATCATCGCTTTCAGAGCCTCCTGTGCTGCTTTGATGGCATGTTGGGTGTAGACCTCCCCGGCAGTCTGCAATAACCCCATGGTGGCGGCGTCCAATGCGCGCCGCGCTGCGATTTCTTCGAACCGCGGGGCGATGTCCGGGGCCATCAGGTCGGCGGTCTTGCTGATGATCGACTGCAGGAAGTCGTGATCGGCATCCGTGGCTGGCAGAGGGGCCAGCGCGGGCGCAGGCACGGGCACAGCCGGGGCCGGTGAGGTGTCCGCCGCTGCTGGTTGTGCCGCGCGTTCGCTGGCCTTGTCTTCCATCGCTCGCTCCAATCGCTTCTTGTACCGGCCGATTTCGCCGTTGTTGTTCGACAGCATGTAGTCGGCGAACCCGACCCGACCAAGGTCGTCCTTCGTGCGCAGCTTGGCAATCATCCTGTCGCTGAAGCCCATGGCGCGCAGCGCGGCATCCCCCTTCGTGGAGTCCTTGTTGCGGATGTGCTTGTTCGTCTCGCGCATGACTCCAGCGTAGGCGTTCAGGTACTCCAGCTTCCGCTCCAGCTTCCCGGTCAGGTCCGGGTCATCGCTGGTGATCGCGCCAGTGGGGGCGGCCTTGCCAAGTCGGTCCAGGTTCTGCATCGCCGTCAGCTCGCCGGTAGGCGCGGCGACCGGTGCTGGCGCAGGTTCTGCGGCGCCTTGCGTGCCGGATTCCTGTGCTGGCGTGCTTTGGCGCACAGCCTTGTCACCGTCATAGAAGGTGACGCGGACAACATCGCTCAGAGCGACGGCGCCAGAGTCCATCCCGATTTCGACCTCATGGCCCATTCCTGAGTGAATCCCGGAATAGACCCGCCCGCCGTCCATTGGGCGAGTCTCAAGCAAAACGGACGTGAAGCCCCTTGCGGCGTCCTGGTCCTTGATCTGCGCCAGCTTGGCGGCGATCTCTGCACGCCCCTTCTCCTGAAGGCCGGAAATTTTCTTGTCAAGGCTGTCGTACTCGGGCCGGAGTGGCGCAATTACCGGGTCTTTTCGCTTCAGGTAGCTGTCAAGGTCATCGAAACTTCGGGCGCCAAGCTCAACGGCTCGCGCCTGAATGATCCCGTCAAGCTCATGGTGGCGCGCGGCCAGCGGCTTCAGTTCGGCCTGCAGTGGCCCTTGTTGCACAGCGTATTCAGCGCGGCGTGTTTTCTCGTTGCCTTGGTTGATGACGCCAGCAGTTGGCGCCAGCGCGAAGAACACCTCGCGGCGCTTGTCCCATGCATTGAAGGTGTTCAGCCCGCCCTTGATTCGCCCGCTGGCGAGAATGTCGGCCCATTCTTCGGGCGACACCGATCGGAACAGTGGCGCCGGCCCGTCCATCGGACCACCGTTGATCGCGGCCGGCGCAACGGGCACCGGGACAGGTGCTGGCGCCGGACGCTTCGCCCATTCGGCCTGCAGCGTTTCGTACTCGCCGTCGTGCATCCCCGTGTCCATCCGGGCGGCCTCCTGCATACCGACCGGGAATGTGCCGGCTTCGATCTGCTTCAGGTACCGGGTGAACTGCTCAGATGGCCCCGCACTCTGCGGAGGCAAGTCCTGTGCGCCGCCAGGGGGAATCACCGCCTCAATGACCTTGACGAGCTGCGGTAGGTCACGCCAGCAGTCGGCCGCCGCTTCGTCCTGCGGCTTCGTCGTCAGCTTGTTTTTCTGCAGCGCGCCGAACATGGTGCGGGCCTTGACGATTGATTCGCGCCAGTCGTTCGGCGCGCTGTGCTGCATCACCTGCGGCAGCGTCAAAGTCGCCCCGTTCTTCACCTGCTCGAAAAGCTCTTTCGCCAGCGCCATGATGTCGTCCGACCGACCGGTGGCGTCAATCCCGGTCTCGCGGAACAGGCTGTCGATGATGGCGACTTCCACACTCGCCCGAGTTGGCGAGTTCCATCCCGGCGTGGCAATAATCGTCGGGTGCGCCCTGTCGCGCTGCACGATCCCGGCCGCCAAAGCACGGGCAATCCCAGCGTCGCTCACGGCGGGCGGCATCGGTGCCGTCGCGCTGGCAATGGCCGCCTTCACGTCGCCCAGGCGGTAGCTCGGAACCACGATCCCGCTGCCCGTCGTGCGGGTGGTGTACGGGTTCGCCAGGATCTTCGGCCACTTCGATTCAGGCACGCCGGCATTCATCGCCATCGTCTTCACGTCGCCCGCGCCGAGAACCAGCGCATCGCCCTTGGCCTCCTCTTCAGCGATCTTGCGCAACCAGCCCGATGCAAGGTCAATGTCCCCCTGCGGGTAGGTCACGCCAGCCGGCCAGCCCAGCTTCAGCGTCTCCACTGCGGCCACGGCATCGCCAATGCGCTTGCGGTGGTCGGCGGCCCGGATTGCCAGCTCGCGCGGGGTCATGCCGCTGTAGTCGCTGACCGTGAACTCCAGTCGCTCCGCGGCTTCGGTAGCCTGCTTCTTTGATGTCGGCGGGACAGGTGCAGGCGGCGCCACTGGTGCGGTAGCGCCGACCATCGCCTTGAGCTGTTCGTAGACCATGCCGGCCATGTCCTGCGTGCGATCCAATGCATCAACCCCGGCCAGCGACTTGGCGCGGTTGCTCACGGCGTTGCCGAACTCCGACAGGTCCGAAGCGTCCCCGCTTTCGTACATCTCGCTGTAGGCGTCCGCGTAATCGCGCATGTCCTCGGCAACCCGGCTA
The DNA here is from genome assembly GCA_041165285.1 of Pseudomonadota bacterium. Classification (GTDB taxonomy): domain Bacteria; phylum Pseudomonadota; class Gammaproteobacteria; order Burkholderiales; family Burkholderiaceae_C; genus Sphaerotilus. Next base: position 55,403 of record JBEANV010000543.1, read on the forward strand.
GCGACACGGGCGGTTGACCCGGAATCGACGCGCAGCAGCTCGAACGACTTCAGTTCCGCCTCGGTCAGTTCCCGGTCAGTGACCATGATCCCGTGGCGTGCCACATCCTCGAAAGGTTGTCCTTTGGCTGGCCGCGGATCAAGGGTATACGTCAGGCCAGCAGGGATCGATCCAGGTGCGGGCGGCCGGTTCACCAGCGCGTAGCGGTAGCGGGCGATCACAGGCGGCGCGGCGGCCGGCCGCGCTCGCTCGGCCAGCAATGCCCGGCACAAGGCGATCCGCTCACTCGGGCTGGTGCTGGCGCGGATCTGGTCGTGCAGCGCATCCGTCTCGACAGAATCCAGCATCGCACCAAACTCGGCAGACAGGGTGGCCCACTCATCATCTGCGCCAACCGAATCGAGCACGGCGGCCTTTCCGCCTAGCTTGTCGGCATGGAATGCCGACCGCTTGGAGTGGAAGTCGGCCATGACCTCGTGGTATTTCTTCGTGCCGCCGCTGGTTTTCGATGCCGCCTCCCTGTGCGTTCGTGCTGCGCCATGGTGGGTCTTGTGCAGCAGGTCATCCTCTTCAGGGATGTCCTTGTCTGCTCCCCGCAGTTGCCGGGACTGGATGGATGCGTATTCGCTGACGTTGTTCGCTTTGACGTGCTGGTTCCCTCGGAACGGGTGACCGGGGAAGTCGCCATCAAGAATCGGATCTCCGCCAGCATCATCGAACAGCGATGCTGCGCCGATGCCGCCCCATTCATCGGCATCTTTCTCGAACTTGAACCCGTCACCATCCAGAAACGGCACGTCGTTCGGGTGCATCGTGTCGGGCGAAATACTCATGCCGTCGATGTTGACGCAGCGCAGCATGTGCGACTTGAGCAGGGCCACGGCCGGGCCATCGCCATCAAGGCGGACGCCCTGGTGCTCGCCGAAAACCATCGTCACGTCGCCGGCTGGCGTGCTGGCCAGGACCGTGACCTCGGGGGCGTTGTTCATGCGTTCTCCTGTGCGGCCTGTGCCGACTTGGTTTGTTCTGAGCGGCGCTTGGCAAAGGCCGCGGCAATCCTGATGACCGAATCTCGGGACTTGTCGGCGGTGACCCACGGTGCCCAGGCATGGCCATCGCCGCTGTCACGCTCGAACTTCCACGCGACAGCCATTGCCTTGATGTGGTCAAGATCCTTTTCACGGGACACGCCGTAGTTCCCGTACTTCAGGATGAACCCGGCGCCATCTCGGCCGGTGGCTGGGTTCTTGACCTTCTTGCTGGCGAAGAGGTGGAAGGCGCCGGCGTAGCTGCCCAGGTACGTGCCGTTGCCCTTGCGGGTGTAGTAGTCCACATCCCACCCCTGTTCACCCAAGTCTGGCGTGGTGCCGGCACCCTCAAGTACGGCGGCATCGGCCAGCGTCTTGATTGCGGCATTGAATGCAGCCTCTTTGGCGCCGGCCATCTTGGCATTCAACTCGCCGGCCTGTGCCAGCACCGCCTGAGCCGACTTGAACAGCGGGTCAGGCTGGGCAGACAGGATGCCGGCGATCAACGCGAAGTGCTCAGGATCTTCAGCGATGCGCGAACCCAGCACCTCGGGGGAGTGGAACGACTCGACACCCATGGAAATGACTTCGGTTGCATCGCTGTAAATCTTCCCCACGTAGGGATGAAAGAACCCGTCCGAATACGCCTTCTCATCCCCGCGGTAGGAATCGCTCCCAGTGAGCGAGCGCATGGACTTGACTTCGCCGCCGCGCTTCTTGAGGAACCCCTTTGCGGCGACCAAAACATCCGGGTCCGCCTCCAAGTGGTGCGCCATCTCGTGCCACAGCACGCGCTTGTTGAAGTCGCTGTCGATGTTCACCACTGAGGTGCCGTGCCCGTGGATGCCGTTGGCGTTTGCCCGGCTCCCGCCGTCCGAGTCGAAGGTGATTGACGCCAGCCGGCCGCGGGTCAGGCGATAGAAGGCGGCCATGTCCTTCCGCGCCGAATCGACGGGGTAGCCGCTGGTCTTCAGCCGGTTCGCGGCGTTCTTGGTGATCGTCTGCTTGCTCGCCCAGGCTTGCGCCTCTGCTTCGGTGACGGGCGAGCTTTCCATGATCGACTCGATCAACTTTGCGGCTCGCTCGGCATTGCGGGCATCCGCCGCCGCCAGTTCGGCGGTCAGCATCGTGACGCCCATGCGGTCGCTTGCTGCTTCTCGCTCCACTGCGGCGCGGTCGTTTCTGGCCTTGATGACGCGGACACGGACCTCGTTGTCCTGCTCCTTGCTGGCCCCATCACCCAGCTCAGTCAGCGCGGCGTCGATCTCTGCATAGACCCCTGCATGGGCCTTCGCGTTGATCTTCAGGTGCTCCGAGCGCAGCGCCGTGGACATCTCTTTGAGCTGCTTGCGCAGCGTCTTGGCGAGCGACGAATCAACCTTGCACTCCATCGCCACGCTTTCCGCTGCCGCTCCGGCCTGCTTGAAGGCGGCCAGCCGCGCAGCCTCGTGGTCACGCGGGCGAACGTCAACGCCAGCCAGCCGCTTGAGCTTGTCCAGATCCTCGCGCAGCGCCCCGCCGACCCCGCTTTCAGGCCGCTGCGCCTCGCCGATGATGTAGCCCGCCACCATTTCGGCGTATCGCCTGCGGGTCAGGATGGCGCCGTCGCCGATGTCCTCCGGGATCGGCTCGCTCAGGATGCCAAGCAGCTCCGGGATTGCCGCGTGTGGGCGAAGAATATCCAGCGTTGGCGAGCCATGCGCCCGGCCCTGCAAGTCATCGCGCAGCACCCTCGCCTGTTCGGCCAGCAGCGCGGCTTTGCCGAAGTGGTCGGATGCCACGGCCAGCCTCCCCGCCAGAACCACATCGCGCAGCCGGTGCGCCAGCCCCATCCGGCCAAGCGCCTCACTCGACATTTTCGGCCTCTTCTCGCTTCGCCCAATGCGTGATGGCCTCGTTTGCCAGTGCCTCCACATCGCCGGCCAGTTCGCCGGACTTGGCCAGGGCTGAAATGGCGCTGTCGATCTCATCCAGAAGGCTGTTCAGCCCGGTCTGATCCTTGTCGCCGGCAACCACCGTGCGCAGGAATGCGATGTGCTCGCTTTCCTGCGGTGTCGGATCAGGGGCTGCCGCGATCAACTTCTGAGCGTGGTCAAACTCGGTCTTTGACACGGAATACTCGCCCAGCCAGTATTCCGGCACCTTGCCGCCTGCAGCAACCTTTCTCTCGTGAGCGCGAGTGTCCTCATTGCTCGCCACGCGCTGCTGATTCCGCGTCATCGGCCTGACCTTGTTCACCATCGTCATTGACGGCACGCTGCCGCGCGAAACCAGCGTCTCGACAAACTTGGATCGCGGCATCATCTCGCCCTCGAACCTGACATCAGCGTTCAGGTAGTCCATCGCCTTGATCTCGGCCAGCGACTTCCCCTCAGTAGCGGACTGGCGGGCCGCTTTTTCCTTTGCAGCCAGCTCATCTTTCGCGGCGATCTCGGCCTTCCAAGCTGCGTCACGGTCGCGCTGTAAATTCATTTCTTCGGCAATGGTTTTTGCCTCTTCTTCGGAGTCTGCAACTCGGTCACCGCCAAGCGGCCGATCACCAGCCGCGACTCGCGCAGCGTTTTCGTCGGTCTGTACGATCCATCTTGAGATGGCTTCTCCACCGCGGGATCTGATCTGCTTGCTGATGAGCCTCCCGGCATGGGTGAAATCTTGCGGCGCGGCTGGTGGTTCAGCGGCCGGGACCGGCATGGGTTCGGCCACCGGCTTGTCGAACAGGCTGATGGTCTGCGCTCCCTCGCCATAGACCCGCTCCAGTTCGCGGTTCGCCGCGGCCACGATGTCAGCGAAGGCTACCGGCTGCGAGTCGCCGAACATATCCGTGGTCTGGCCCTTGAGGATTTCGGCCTTGATGAACACGGCCATCGCCTTGAAGGCGGCGCCCATGCGCGCGGCGCTGCGATTGTTCTTGCTGATGAACACCGCCATCGCCGCCACGTCCGGGTCAATGTCGCCGAACAGGCCAGACTGCTTCACGAACTCATCGACGGTCTGTCCGGCTTCCTTCGCCTGACGAATGACGCCCGCGGCGCCCAGCAGCGCCTCAACTGCCTTGGCATTCAGTGACTGCTCAACGCCGTCAACCAGCTTCCCGGTCGCGCCCTTCGCCGCCTTCGGGTCCAGTGCCGCCGCTTGGATGAACTCGGGCGCGGCGTGGTTCAGCGCCTTGACGATGTTCGCAATCTCGGGCTTTGCCACGTCGGCGGTCAACTCAAGCAGGCGCTCGTCGTTGTACGCCTTGGCGAAGATGGCGGCCTGCACGCGGGCAATCAGGGTGCTGGTCGGCTTGCCGTCGCTGGTGCTGTACTGCGCGGCCTCGGCGTCGCCCAGGCTTCGCAGGAACGCCGACAGGAACGGGATGTTCTCTTGCGCCGTCAGGTCACCGTTTTCGGTCATCAGCGCGATCGTCGCGTCGTCCAGTCGGTCGGCATCTGCCTTCGCCTTCTCCGTGGCCGTCATGCTCAACTTGTCGTCCTGATTGGCCTCCACCGTGAACGCCTTGCGGTCGATTTCGCTGGTGCGGACACGGACCAGCACCGGGTGAACCATGCCCTGCACGCGGCTCGCCTTGACGCCGAACGATTCGGCTTCGTCGGTCAGCCACTGGCGGTATTCATCGGCCGTGCCCTTCTTGTAGGCCAGCAGGATCGCCATGCATCGCCCATTGCCGGACTCCACCACGCGATCCCGCCCGATGATCGGGGCGCCCGTGTCGGCGCGGCGCGTCTTGCCGAGCTGGTCCGGGTCCAGGTCCGCCGCCGTCTTGATGACCCATGCCCGCGACGTTTCGCGCTTGCGGTCGCGCGGCTGCAGCTCTGCCGGGTAGTCGGGGTTCGTGTTCCCGGTTTCCGGGTCGTTCGACGTGATCAGGCGCGCGGCCTCGATCACGGTGAACCCGGTCATCACCTTCGTGCCCTTGGCGGTCTTGACCTCGTTTTCCTTGCCTTCCGGGTCAACCGTGTTTTCTGCATCAGGCGTGGCAGTGATCTCGCTTCCGGTTGGCAGTGCTTTCGCCCGAGAGATGGCATATTCTTTGGTGGTGAATCCGCGGCCGAACCCTTCGATGTCCCACACCACATCACCACTCACGCCGATGGCCGGCTTGACCACATAGCCGTTGACCACGACTGGATCACCTGCAGCCTTCAGAATCTCCAGCTCTTGCGCTTCGCGCAGCCCCCATCCGTCGGTGCGCGCTTTCACCGCCTTGACAAGCTCTGCCTGAGTGCTTTCTATCAAAGCGGCGGTAGTCTTGGTCCGGGAGTAGGCGCCGAACCCAGCATTCGCCAAAATCTCCTGTGCAGCGTCGTACTTCATGCCGGCCAGCATCTCGATGGCGTCTTGCAGCCGGCCGGATTTCAAGAAGTCGCTGAAGCCAATCTTCGGCGCATTCAAGTCGCCGCCGAACATATCTCCACCGGCAGGCTGGACAGGATCTGGCGTCGGTGCCACCGGGGCCGGGCTGATCGTCCACGCCGCCGCCTTCGCGCTTGGCGTCACGTCCGGCACGCCGCCCAGGCTGACGATCAGCGCCTCAATCTCGGCAACGTTCCCGTTCTTCTGCGCAAGCCCACGGATCTTCTCCAGATCCGCATTGCTCTGCGCGATGCTGCTGGCGCCGCCACGCCAGACCTCGGATTCGTACCGGCCGCCGCCGCCGATCTTCGGGTTTTCGTCCAGCCCCGTGCGGGCGGTCTCCATCCGGCTCTTCAGGTCGGTCAGGCGGTCAATTGCGCGGGTGACGAACTGCACCACGCTCGCAGGCAGCGGCTTTGGCGGGGCGGGCGGGACCGGCTTCGCGGGCAACGGGTCGCGGGCCTCGATCCGATTAGCTTCGTCGGCTTGCTGCTTGGCGTAGCCAGTGGCATCGTCCTTGGCGCCCGGGCCGCCGAACGACTTCGCCGAAACGACTGCCCCCGCTTCGGTGTCGAACAGCTCGGCTTTGTACTTGCCGTCGCCTGCGAAGATCACGCGCCACTCTGTGCCTTCTGGCATTGGGAACGATGCGATGCTGTCCCCGACATTGGGCGCGGCCGGCGCTGGCACTGGGTCGGCGCCAGAACTCGCCCGGCTCGCCTCTTCCTCAGCCCTGGCTCGCAACATCGCCGAAATCTCTGCCTCGGTTCCTTCTTGAGCGGCCGTCAAGCTTGGCCAGCTCGCTCCACTGTCGCGGTTCACCCAGTATTTACCCCTCCTCTCAATCTGGATCTCACCGCCGCCAGTCGGGTCAGAAATCCGGTACTCGCTGGCGCTCATGCGCTTCCATTCGGGGGAAGGCGTGAATGCTGCGGGGACTGGTGCCGGCGCCGCTGCCATATTGTGAAGCCGGACCAGTTCATGCACGGCCTGCGCTTCAGTGTCGCCGCGGTAGGTGCCGGACTCGCCCTGCAGCGAGCGCCCATTGCTACGGACGACATGCCAGCCTGGAACTCCCATGGTGGAGGTCGAGTCGCTGCGCTGCAAGTCATGCACAGATCCGTCGCTCAAGGTCACCCGCGTCAGCATGTTCCCATCTTCGTCACGCACACGGGTCTTGCTGGCGATGGTGACTTCCGTGGCTTGCGGCGCAGGTGGAGCTACGGGCGCCGGGGCGGGATCGCCACCCAGGGAAGAGAAGTCGGCTTCACCCAGCTTCCAATCGTCCGGCTCCAGCAGCTTGGTGAAGTAGGCGATGCCGTCCGCGCCAGTGAAATAGACGTTCTCGCTGCCCAGGTCGGTGATGGTGACCATGCCGAACTTCGCCAGATCCGCGTTGGAGTCCACGGCCTTCGGATCGACGGCCTTCGGGACTGGTTTTGCGACCGGACCCACCTTCTGCGCAGAAAACAGCGCCTGTAGCGCCGACCCGGCCAGCGGCACGGGCATTCCGGCCGCCACCATGTCGCGCTTGATCGCCTGCGTGTCGATCATCCCGGCCTTCACGTAGCCGTGCGAGTCACGGTAGCGGCCCAGCAGCGAACCCAGGAACACGGGGAAGTCGTTCCCTGCGGCAATGTGGGCGTCAGCGATGCGCGTCAGGTCTTCGATCCCGCCCGTGCTGGCGATGTCCGGCAGTCCGGCAGAAGCGGCATCGACGGGCGGCGCAGCGCGCTTCACGTCCAACTGCCGCTTCAGGTCCGACTCGCGGGCCTCCAGCTCGATGATCTCGCCCTTGATGGCGGTGATCGCTTCGGCGCGGGCGGCGATGCCTGCGTTCACGCGCTGGAAGGCGGGCGAGTTCTTGACGGCCAGCTTCATCAGCCGGCGAGCCACCTCGCGCGGGTTCAGGTCCGTGCCGCGCTCAGGCGCAACAACCAGGGTCACGTCCAACTTGTTCAGCAGCCACTTCCACGACACAAGCGAATCGGCGGGCGACAGCTTCGCGGGCGTGGTGTCCGGGTTGTGCAGCCACACCGCGATGGCCTGCCCGTCCGACAGCGGCCACACCACGGGTACCTGCATCGTGCCGGCCTTGCGGGCTGGGTCGCCGATGACCATGCCCGTGGTCTTCAGGTCCGCGCCACCGGCCGCATCCATCAGCCGCTGCAGAACCTGCATCTTCGGCTGCAACATGCCGACCTCGACCACCAGCGCGTCAAGCATCTGGTGCTCAACGTCCGAGTCACCCAGCAGGTCGTCCATCGTCACCGCGTCGAAGATCAGCCCGTCCGGGCCATCGGCGCGGCGCAGATCGTAGAGCACGCGGTCAAGGGTTGAGCCTGCCGGCTCTGCGTCGCCGGTCCAGTTGGTGCGGGTCATGACTGGTTTTTCCTTCGGGTGCGGCAGTGATTCCGCCGATACGGGTTTCGTGTGGTCGCCGTGGGCGAGCCACCAGCGCAGTTGTGATTCCGTGGTCTGGACGATGCTGCCCAGACCCTTCCATCCGTGCGTGTAGGAGCGCAGATACCCGCTGCGGGCGTCCGCCTCGCTGGTGAACCCCAGCATGACCTTGTGTTCGTCGAACAGCCGGCTGTGCGGGTCGCACTGGTTGATGACCCAGGCCGCACCAGACTCGACCATCGGCCCCACGAACACGTCAATCGCGTCACCGTCCGCGCCACGGGTGCCCGTGATGCTCCCGTAGTGGGCGGCCATGCGGTTGCACCACGGCACGCCATCGGGATCGACCCCGCGGCGCTCTGTGCCCTGCGGGTTTTCGATGCCGATGCGCAGCCCCATGACCTCGATCCGGCCCATGCGGTAGTTGCCGGCACGCTTCTGTGCGTCGGTCGGATCAGGAAGCGAGTTCGCCCCCATGGCGCCAGCGTTGGCGCCAACCTGTACTGCGGCGAAGTGGTCTTTGTGGTGCATTTGCGGATGATGCGGGCGAGCCACGCGACAACACGAGTGGCTTTTTCCTTTCGCATCATGCCATCTTTGTGTGCATAATTTTATTTTTTGCACACATTGGACGCAAGAATGAACGCATAAATGCATGCGGAAAGCTGGCGTCTTGCCTCGCCATACACTGGGTGCGCAGTGTCAGAATCGCGGGATGGGAATCTCGCCGCACTTGACAGAAATCCAGCCACTGATCACCCCGGAAGAGCTGCGGGCGCAGCGCAGGGAGTTGCGCCTACGCACGTCAGAAGCGGCGGCGTTGATCGGCGTGCAGCCGCGCAACTGGCAGCGATACGAAAGCCCTGTCGGCTCTCCGTCACACCGGGCCATGGGGCGCACGGAAACGATCCTGTGGCAACTGCAGGTGCAACTGATCAAGCACGTCCGAGCGGGCGGCATTTGGCCGCCTCCGCTGCCCTCAGTGGGGGGCGACGGCCGGTAGTTCGTGGCGCCCTGGCGCGGGCGGGCCGCACTCGATCCGCGCTGACGACGAATCCCACCACTTCCCGCCCACCAGCTCAATCAGTCGGGTCGAGTGGCATCCAGCCATTGCACGGGCTGCCAGCCCGGATGCTTCGGCTGTAGCACACCCCTGAAGGGCGAGACTTGCCGCCGTGGCGAGCATGGCGAGAGTTTTCATGATCATGGTTTTATGCGGTCGAGTTGTCCGATTGGACGCTTATTTTGCCGCATGGAAAACTGCTGCGTGTCTACGGTCGGCTGGCGCGGAAGAATCGCCCCATGAGAACCATTCGCCTGATCGCGGCCGGCGCCGCGTTTTTGTCATCGTGCGCCCCGGCCCCTGCCGCCGCCGTGCCCGTCGATCCGCTGCAGGAGGTGCGAATCTGCGGCGCGCCGGCGCGGGATGCCTCGGGCCGGATCAGCCGGCGCAGCGACGTGCTTTCGGCGTTTCGCCGTGCCCACCCATGCCCGGCCACCGGTCGGACGGGTGGCGCGTGCCCAGGCTGGGCGATGGACCACACGATTCCGCTGGCGTGCGGCGGCTGTGACGCAGTGGTGAACCTGTCGTGGCTCCCTACGGCCATCAAGTCGGGGTCGGACCCCCAGAGCAAGGACAGATGGGAACGACGGGTCTACTGCGCACCGAACCAGCTTGTGCCGATGCCGGGGGATGACCAGTGATCCGGGCCGCCGTGGCGTTGCTTCTGGGTGCCGCATGGTCGGTGGTGTTTGTCGCTGTGCCCGTCGCGCTGGTCATCATGCTGACCGGATGCGGCGGTGGCGACGATGCCGGGCAGCCGGGCGAGAACTCGCCCGCACTGGCACCGGTTCAGCCCGTGCGCATCTGCCCAGTCGATCGCCCCTGCTTGCAGGCCACCGTGTCAGCGCAGCGCCGCTGATAGCGGAACACCGTGTCCGGCTTCGTGGCGCTCACCGGCACCAGTCGGTGACACCGGATGCACGAAATGTCGTTGCACAGACCGCCAGACGCCGGCTTCGGGGTGTACTCCTCCCCGGTCGTCATTGTCGCCCGCTTGTAGGCGCTGTTGTGCCCGTTCACTCGCCGTCCCCGTTGACGGCGATCGTGCAGCCGCGCTGCAGAATATCGTTCATCGCCAGCAAGTGCATGGAGCGCGGAAGCATCTCTATGGACAGCCCGGCCACGTCGTTGAGCACTCCAAGTGCCGCACGCTCTTCATCGCCGATGCACAGTACCTCGCCGGTCGCCCGCTGGCGCTCGCGCAGCGTGGCAATGACTGGCGAAGCCGTCGCCGTCAACTCCCGCAGCGCAGTCGCGCACGAATCCGCGTCAATGTCGTGGGCGTTCGGTCGAAGCACGGCATCGCGGAACAGCACTACCTGGGTCATCAGCGTGCATTCGACCCCGGCCAATACCTCGCTGCAGGCTGTGCCGCTCAGGACTGCAGCAATGGCGCGGCCCTCAGTCCTGCGGAACCGTTCGGCCTCGACGGCCCCCAGCAGTTGCCGCACTGGGATACCGCGAATCATCGCGGCAATGCAGTCGAACTTCCCGGTCTTGCGGCGTGTCGGCCTCTTGTTCCCGGCCATGGTCACGCCTCCGCTTCGCCGGCCAGCCATTCGGCCAGCGTGAAACAGGGCATCCCGACAATCTCGAACGCAACCCGCCGTTCTTCGCGGGCGCCCGGCGAATGCTCCCACCCTGGCAGCAGCGCCACGGCGTCACAGCCCAGCATCATCGCCAGCGCCTCGCGCATCCAGTCGCCCCATGTCGGGGCGTCGTTCGGCGGCGGGATGTCTGCAGGGCTTGCGACCTCGAACCCCATGTCGCACAGCGTGCGGGCCGCGTGGTGGAAGGCCGGGTGATTCATCTCAGGATGCCCGGACATCGGGCCGGACAGGTAGAGCAATTTCATTGCGCGTGGCGTCATTTTTCTTGCTTGGCGACTGGCGCCCATAAGACGCCGTGCCCGCGGTATCCAGCGGGACGGACAAGGTTCAGGGAATGCAGGCGATAGACGCGGCGGCGCATGTTTGCGACGTTGCGCGAGAACACGGCGGATAGCTCCGCGATGGTCTGCGGCTTGGCCGTGATCGTGCCCACCAATTCAGCCTGCTTCAGCGTCGTGTACGCGCTCGCCCTCATGGCCATACGCACTGTCGCTGTGCGATCGCATCGCGCTGGCGGACCAACTGCAGGGACAGCCCTTGCCGTCTCGCCAGCTCGCGTGATGCAGTGAAGTTGCCGGCGTCATGCTGCTGTGCAGACTGCTTGCCCAGCCCGGTCGCCATGGTCACATAGCCTTGTGTGCCTGACTCCCACCGAGCACAGTCGAAGCCGGGCGCGGCGGCGGCCGGGCCGACCGCCAGCACGGCCATGATCACGGCGCGCATGGCTCGCTACCTTCGTGGCGCACGTAGTGCGTCAGAACCCCCGCGTCGGACTGGCACGGCTCTGCACCGGCATCGACCTGTTCATCGGCCTGCGCACAGGAATGCGGGCGGAAGCAGCAGTAGGCGCAGGTGAAGTCCCGCGTCAGCGCGTTGTCCGGCGTCCGCTCCTGCCTGACAAGCACGCCCCGGATCGTGAACACGCCGGCGTCAACCACGGCGCACCTCCTCCTGTGCTCGGATGCGGGCCGCCACGCGGGAAACCTCTGCGATGGCCTCCGCCTCGGTGATGCGCTGGCCAACCACGGTCGAGCGATGCGGCAACGGGTATTCCAGCGTCCACCGGGTGCCGTCGCCGTTCTCCGCGCTGGCCTTCACCGGGCCGTGCGGCGTCTCGAACGAGAAGAACACGCGGGCCGAACGGCCACGGCCGGACACGAACATGATCCCGCCCGCGGTGCCGTAGCGGGCCGCGAAATCGCCGCGGGTGATGCGGCCGGCCGGCGCCGTTCCGCCGATGAGTCTGCAGCACCGCATGAACACGTCGCCCAGGGTGGCGATTTGCGGTGAAAGGGTAGAAATCGGCATCGTTTGTCTCCTTCGATGCCGAGATTATGCGCTCTATGCGCTGTTTTGCGTCCAGTGTTGGCGCATAAATTTATCTTTTGGTGCCTGATATGCGGAAAACACCTTTTTTATGCCGTCACTTGTACGCATTGACAAGGGCGCGAAGCCGGTCAATCTCCCCCAGCAGCGCGGCCCGCTCGTGCGATTCCGTGCCCGGCGTATCGGCATAGGCTGGGTTGATCGCTAGACGGATACGCCGCTCAAGATCCGGCGTAACGCACCCCGAGCGTGGGAGCGCGCCGCGGCCCAGCATCCACACGGCCACGTCTCGGCGACTCGGGTTCGCTACGCCGGCCGCGGCCATCTCTTCCATCGCCAGCGTCTCGGGGTGCGGTGCCCACGACAGTGCGGACAACGGCAGGACCGGCACGGCGCCGTTGCACGTCCGAAGCGTCACTTGGTCCCCGTGGTATCGCTCCACGCGGCCACGCGGCCCAGCCAGCCAGTGATAGTCCGAATGGACGTACAGCACCGCCCCTGGCGTGACCGTGCGGCCCTCGTGCTCGAATGAGAATTCCAGTTCGTCGCGGGTCATGACGCGCCACCTTCCGTGCGGACAAGCCAGATCCGCCCGCCGCGGTTGTTCGCCAACGCGCGCTTGGTCTTGAACAAGGGGTGCGAGTTTTCGGTTTCCACCCCAAAGGTATCGACGAACATCCACGACTGACATTGCTCTTCCCACCACTGGTCTTGATCGAAATTCTCTTTCGCGTAGGCGTCCATTTCGGCGTCGTCAAGCCCATCCATGACGCTGATGCACTCCCTGTAGTCCGCAAGCACGGCGGCGGCCGGTATGCGCCATTCGCGTCCGCAGTTGCCGCGGACGACGTAGGCCGCTGGCGGGCTATCCCCACTCGGGGGCGGTGTAGCTGTCTCGTGTTTCATCATGCGTTGCCTCTCGTGTTTTGCCGCACTGGCGGCACACCATGCTGTCGCCTTCGCCGGTGCTTTCGTCGCCGGCCAGAAGGCTCCAGTCGTGGTCCTCATCGGGGAGTCCGTCCAGGCACTCCCAGGTCATGCCTGCCTCGGGTAGGGCGCACCCAGCTTTTCAGCGGCGGCGTCCAGCCGGGCAAGGTGCCTGTGCTGGCTGCGCTTGAGCGCAGCCACCGCCCGCTGTGACCCTGTGACCCGCTCAAGGAGCGTTATGGCTGCCTCGGTGAGTTCGATGTCTCGGCAGGCGGTTTTGTGGTCGTCCAGAGCCTTCCGTTGCGGCGTCATGCCGCACCGCCCTTCTCGCGCGCTTTGAGCATCGCGTCAGCTTCCATGTACCGCAGGGCGGCGCGGTAGTCCGCCCACCAGCGCAATTTGCCCATCATCTCCGTGGCTGGCGGGTGCTCGGGGCCGAGCAATGTCACCCCAGCGGAAAGGCTAAGTTGCTCCATGTCGCCGATGTCGCAATGCGTGGCGAAGTAGTCGCGCAGGGACATCCCGGCGCGGCCGTGGGCGGTGTCCGCGCACTCGTTCGGGAATGCCGGCCCGCCGTCTGCGCCGAACAGCGTGGCATCTGGTCCAGGTTGCGCGGCCATCAATGCACCACCGCGCTGCTGTCCATCGCCTCGGTCTTGGTCTGGTCGATACCCAGCAGCTTCGATGCCCGGCCGATCACCTCATCCATCGTGTGCGTCTTCCAAGTGCCGTCGCCACTCCCTTGCCTGATGGAGCACACCGACGTGTCAAGGTCTAATGTCCTGGCCATCAATTGCACGATGGCCAGGAGCTGAACAAGGGATTCCGCATGGTCCCGAAGTTCGCGCGACTCCATCAGTTCAGCGCGGATGGCCGACTGCCCTCCCTCCCATGCCTTCGCTGCCAGCGCGAGCATGTCAGCGGCTTCCGCCGCGTCCAGATCCCACCCCATACCGTCCACTACGGCCTTGATTGCTTCGCTGGTCATCTCAGTACGCCTTTCCGCCCAGCGCCTTGCGCGCCTCGGGCTTGTGGTCCGCGCGCTGCGCGTTGAAGGCCAACTTCTCTTCGATGGCGCCCCCAAGATCCAGGCCCAGCCCGCCCGCAAGATCCGCAATGCGGATGACGGCATCGGCAAGCTCGACTTCGATCATCTGGCGATGCGGGAGCTTGTCGTCCTGCAGCCCCTTGCGGTGCCCCTCCATCGCTTCGGCAATCTCGCTGACCACCAGCATGAGCTTTTCGCCGACGAAGTGCGGGCGGTGCGCCATCGGTTCGCCCGTGTGAAGATCCGTCCACCAGCCGGCTTCGGCCGCGGCCCCGTGGCAGATACGCTGCAGCGTCTCGCCGGCGCTCTTCACGCTGGACTGGTCGGCGATATGGTGTTGCAGCGTCACTTTCTGCGCACTCAAGGCGCGGATTGCATCGGCCATGCCGCGAGACTTCTCCATCTTGATCCGGTCAGCGGGTTGCCCGAGACCGCTCTCAAGGAAAGCCTGCGCACTGGCTGCGCGCTGGTCGAATCGGTCAATCGCCATCTGGATGTAGTCCGGCCCCATGTCGCCAGATGCGGGCACGTTTTTGACGTTCATTTCCATCATCAGCCTTTCTTGAGCACCACACGGCGCCCCTTGTTGTCCTGCGCGGAGACAACTCCCTCGCGCTCCAGTTCAGCCATCAGGCGGACAGCCTTCATGTGGCCTAGGTGCATCTCGCGCTGCAGCAGCACGATCGATGCAGATTCGTGGCTGGTCACGATAGATGCAGCGATCGCGAGCTGTTCGGCGTCGAGTTCGGCAGGATCGCCGAACTCGACGATGCCGGACAGCGCAGCAAGCAGGGCCGTGAATGCGTCCTTGATGGCCGTGCCCGTCAGCAGCGCATCGGTGGTGTACCGGTCTTCATCGGGGTCAACATCCGCCGCGGCCCCGTCAACGCCGACCACGCGCACGCTTCGCATGGCCAGCATCGGGTTCACGACGAATGACACCTTGGTTCCGTGCGTCATCGCCAGCTTCGTGACGGTTCCGCCGTCATGGATGCGGTCGTGGACCTGCTGTGAAGACCCCATGTACTCGCCGTCGTAGCTGATCAGCGCGTCCCCGTCCTCGATAAGTCCGCGGTCGTCAATGTCGAAGTGGTCAGGCGGGCCATTCAGCACCCATCCGGTCATCGCCATCGCGGCGTTGTCTCGCAGCATGACTGGCTGCACGACAAGGCCGGCGAACGACTGACACAGCCGCGTCATGATCGCGTCCAATGCGCCGCTGGAAACCGACCCGATGGCGATCAGGGATTCGGCGGGCCACACCAGCAGGTCGATGAAGCCCGTGGACACGAACGCCGTCGTGAGCATGTCGGCACGCACGTTCTCTTTGATCTCGCGCTTGCGCTTGGCGCCCGGCTTGCGCCCGGTCTGGTACAGCTCTTCGGCCAGTGCGGAATCAACGCGGGCGGCAAGGGCAGAACCCGGCAACACCTTCTTGTCGATGCGGACACGCATGGTGTACAGGCCCTGCGTGACCTTGAACAGCAGGGCCGTGTCCACATCGGGGTTCGGCGGCACCCACCCGGCGCGGCCGTCCTCGGACGGCCCAGGCGGCGCGAACGACCACGCATCCAGCGCCGTGCCGTCGGGGGCGGTGAACAGTTCTGCGCCCCGGCTTCCGTCTTGGTAGCTCAGGCCGAAGAACGTCACCGCCCCCAGGTTGATCGAACTCTTTTTCGTCATCGTGCATCTCCACTGCGTTGTGTGGGAATCCCCACTGCTGGTGCCGGCGCAGCAATCCGGCACCAGCCAGAAAATCAGCCGAAATACTTTTCCCAGCAGACCGGCCCGACCGCGCGGCCGATGCTTTCGGCGGCGGTGAGCTTTCGGCGGCAGCACGAACACTTGCCTGTCAGCCGCCCGTAGGCGCCGGCAGAAGCGGCCGGGTCTGCGGCAGCAATGGCCACGCGCGCGGCCTGATCGTCGCTGCAGGCATCCATGCGGACAAACTGCCCGTCCACGATCCGCCCGAGGTACGTGCCACTCTTGGCGTCCTTCACGTAGACCGCACCCGGCCAGCGCGCCGTGTCGGCCGCCAGGGTGAATGTGAACGTGTCCAGCGACAGCGACGGCCACTGTTCGCCGCGCCCTTGTGCGCGCAGCAGGGACACCTTGAGCGCCCCCGTGTCAACGTGGGTGGCCGCGGGCTTTGCGGCATCGACCCCAAACCCTCGGGCGATGCGGCGCGCGACGGCCTTGGTGTCGAATTCGTCCACCGTGCCGCGCTGTTCGAGCTGGCGCACACAGCGCAGCGCAGTGGTGTCGCCTGCGTAGGCGTTCCGGTCGATCCACCCGGCCAGCTCGCTGTTCTGGCGCCGCCACGCCTGCGCGGGGGACTCAACCTGCGCATCGGCCGCACTGACAACAATCTTGGCGGCCCCGGCATCGAACGGGTTGTACCGTGCCGTGCCGGCCAGTTCCCGCAAGCCGTCAGCACGGGTGACGCGCCGGGCGTCGGGGGTGTAGTTGATCGGCATCAGCGTGCCCCGCCAGCAAGCGCGCCGCCTGCAGCGCGGATCGCTTCCGCGACGACGAACGCATCGGCCGGAATCTCGTCCAGCGCGGCGGCCCGATGCCCGCAGGGCGACCGGAACCCGGTCACCCGCACGGACCCGCCCCAATGTGGCTCGCGGGAGTGCCGCACGACCTCGCCGCCACCCCAGCCAAGCCGGGTGACGATGCGGCCCGGCTCTTTTGCCAGCACGCCCGCTTCAACGGGGGTTTGTGCCACGCCTACCGTGGTTCGCGCCCCGTCCTCGTTCTGAGTCTGTATCAAGTACGCCATGATTTTTCTCCTTGGATAGAAATCATGCACGCTATGCGCACTCAATGCAATAGCAATGCCGCATAAATTTGGCATCTCGGCACACACGGCCAGCGTGAGGCCGTCGCACCACTACGGCGACTTCTTCGGCTCGCTCAACATCAAGTTCAAGTTCAGGTCCGCCACGGATTTCGGCGCCCCGGGCGGGATCAGCTCGCCGGACTTACGCATGTCAGAAAGCAACTTGCTTGCGGCCAGATCCATGCCGACCGTTTGGCAGATCGTCGCCACGGTTTTATTGACCGCGCCGACGTGGTTCGCGTCCACCTCGCCGTTCAAGAACTTTTCCAGCGTGTCGAACATGATGTCGCGCATCCCTGACGTGCTGCGGGTGATCTTCTTGCGCCCTGTGCTCGCTGCAGCGCCATTGCTCTTCGTGTCGGTCATGCTTCTTCCTCTTGGTGGTGGTCAGATGGTGTTTCGGCCTGCAATTGCTGTTCGGCCAGTTCAAGTTTTCGTACTTCGCGCATTCGGTAAAGCAGTGCGGTAAGTGGCTTTCCTGCGGCTGGGTCTGCTTTGATCGTGTCGATCAAAGCCTGTAACCTGCTGCGCATCGGTTCGGGGCAGGCGGCCGTGATGTCGCGGGAAACCCTGCAGATCGCAGCGTAGAGAATCGCTTGGTTGATTGCGAACAGTTCCGGGTCAACGGCTACGCCGGCCCGCTCATTGGCAAAAAGACTAGCCACCCGCCGCCGCTCCCGATATTGCTCCAGCCGCTCCGGCGGCATGTTTTTGTACCACTCCAGCGCCCGCTTCCGATGCAGCTCCCGCTGCTCCGGCACCATGCTTTTGCTCCGCTTCCGCTCCCGATCCCGCTCCCGATGCCGCTCCCGCTGCTCTGGCGTCAAAACCCGCTTCTTCTTCACCGGCTTCTCCGCAGAGGCAACCAGCTCTTCCAGGTGCCGGAATGCGGCGTCTCCCTTGGGGTCGGTCACGGCGCACCCCCTGCAACCCGGTCGATAGCCTCGGTCCATTCGAGTCGCCCGTACCGGACCAGCCGGGCCAGCTCCCATGTCTGCGCTGGCGAAAGGTCCGCGCCCAGGCAACACCGTGCGGCGTAGGGCCACCCTTCGTTCCCGGCGTCCGTACCCTCCTCTCCGAATTCATCGCCGCACACTGGGCACTCGACGGCGCGCAGCGTTGGCGCCGCAGGACTCTTCAGGGCGGACATCAGGGCGGACATCTCCGACTGGGTGGGCTTTCGGCCGACGCAGCATTTTTCGGCCCTATCTCGGTCTCGGTACAGGCGGTCGCATCGGCCACACTGATACGCCTCAATCTCTATCGGGTCGCAGCAACTGGCCGCGTCATCTTCTCCGTGATGCAGATCCCCGCACGAGTGGCACGAATACGCCTGCATCGCCTTTGCCTTGCGCTCCGCAGTCCGCGCACCAGAACTTGCCGCGCGCGATGCGTCTACCTGCTTCATCAGCAGTCGAGACAAAAAGTCTTTCTTCATGAGCGGTGAAAGCGCGCCCATGGTCACGTTCCCTGAACAAGGTCAAGCGCCAACTGCCGGCGCTCGGCTTCAGCCTCCCGCATCAGTCGGGCGTGGCTTGGCTGGCGCCCAGGCTTTACGGCCAGCCGCTTCAGACCGGTTTTCGTGAGCCTGCCCGTGCGAGTGGCCAGCCGCCGCGCGACCAGACTTTGTTTCGTCGCCGGGTGTGTGTCGTCCGCCCACTTGCCGGCGGAAAGTGCGTGCTGCATCGCGGCCCGCTGCTCTTTCGTGATCGACTGGACCGGCTTCACGACGCAGCCCCTTCCGCAGCGCGGATGATGCGCAGCTCTTCGGGGGATGCGGCTTCCGGCTGCCAAGCACGGGCCAGCGCCGCAAGCGCCAGGACGTGCGCGCGCAGGCTGGCATTGCCGGACGCCAGCAGCGGTGCAGGCATCATCTCCGCGTACATCGCCTGCGCCGCATCGGCCTGCCGGACGATTTCTGCGAGCGCGTCAGGTGTCAGCGGGTCAGCCCGGACCTCATCCGACTCGATCGCCTTGAAGAGCGGGAATTTGTACCCGACCGGGAACCCCGCACGCTGGTTCGGCGCAGCCAGATTGCTGCGAGACTCCATTGTCAGAACTGCCATCATGCTTCCTTCGTTTTGGGTCTTTGCCCGTTGTCTAGATCGGCTCTGCGCTGTGCGACCCGATCCGAATTGCCCGTAGGCACTGCGCTTCGTTGAACCCGCCGATGTGGCAGTCATGCACGGGGAGGTGCATCTGCCGGGCGAGCCACTGGTAGATCAGCTTTCGTGCGGCCCGCGGGTCCGCTGCGCCACGCCAACGCCAGTCGATCGCGGTGTGCGCGGCTGACCGAAGGGCGCGCAGGTTCGCGTTTGCAAGCGTCCCCAGCGGGTGCGCGCCATGGCTGTAGATGCGGCGCCCGTCTGCGCCCTCGATCCATGTGCCGGCCTTGTGGCAGCCAACGGACGCCTGACACGGCGCGCACACCCAGAAATTCAGGTGCGCCAGATCCGTCCGACCGCGGTAGAGCAAGTCGCCGCCAACGATCACCGCGCGGCGGCTGCAGTAGGGGCAGGTCGGGTTGATCATTGCCCGTCATCCCGTGCGCAGCGCGGCGGCACAGGCAGCCAGCGCGTGCGGCACTGCAGCGACACGGCGGCCCCGTTGGACAGGTACGCCTCACACCGGACATTGCCGGCGTCATCGGGGCGCCGGCAGGACAGGGTACTGATCGACACGCGGCCCAGATCGGCCCAGTCCATCGCCAGCTCACGCGCTCGCGCAGATGCTGCCGAGTCGGTGGCAGACAGATCCTGCACGACGGCCAGCGACAATGCGCCGAACGCCAGCACGCCAGCAGAGCGCCACATCAGGCGGGACCAGTGCCCGCCTGCCGCCGTCATCTCCCGCGGGTCTTCAGCGCGAATAGTGCCGGCCAGCGCCTCGGTCAGCGCATCGTCCAAGGCCATCATCCGGCCGTACTCGACGGCCCGGCGCAACGCGATTTTCTCCGCTGGCGCAGCATCGGCCGGGACCACCTGCAATTCGCCGGAACGCCAGTTCAGGCCGGACCAGTGCGCGAGTTCGTCGCGACGGTCCATCAGGTATGCGCATAGTGACTGCTTCATGACTGAAAAATCTGTTCAATGGTTTCTGATGCCCGGTACACGTACCGCCAGCGCGGAACGCCGGGCGTGCGGTCAATTCCGCCGATGCCTGACTTCGTTCGCACCAGCCAGCCCCGGCGATGCATCTCACCCAGGGCGATACCCAAATCCTTGCAGCGCCGCACGTCAGGCACGGGGGACTTCATGACAAAGCTGAACTTCCCAGCGAACTCGGTCACAAGGCAGACCCCAAGGCAGTCAGCCTCTCCGTGCTCAATGACCCAGTGCGCCAGCCATGCCCACCGCTCGCGCTCCATCCTTCGCGCGCTGGTGATGACCCATTCATGCGCTAGTAATGCGGGTGTTTTCTGGTCCATGCTGGCAATTATGAGCGCATTTTGTTGTACTTTATGCGGTTTTTTTCCACGAACCGCAGAGTCACCCGATGGCGGCCAGCAGTGCGCTTTCCATCGCGTCAACGCGGCGTTCGGCTGGAGCCTCGCCGTCTAGGGCGGCATCGCTCACTGTCGGGATGACCCCCTCAAGGAACCCGAACGACACGCCATCGAACATGTCGGGGGAAGGGATGCCCTCCCACTCCGCCGACCCCTTCGACTCGATCCGGTAGCGGGCGCGGTCATCGAAGCGGTATGGCACGCGGTGCTGATCCAGGAATTCGGAGCGCGTCTTTGTGTCAGGGAAGGCGTCAGCGGCAATGGACAGGTGCCCGGCTCGGGCGGCCTTCGCGGCGCACACCATCGCCTGCGACCGCTGGTTTGCGTACTGCTCGGCCAGCTCCTTGCGCCAGCAGTCACGCCCCCAAAGCACTTTCACGACGTTCGGCAGACCGACATCCACCAGCGACTTGTAGACCACCAGCCCCAGGCCGCCGCAGTCCACTGCGACGGTGGCGTTCGAAAGGCGGCGTGCCTCTTCTGTCACGCGGCCGATCAGCTCGCGCGGCTGGATGCTGTTCGAGACCTCGGCAAACCGAGTGATGTGCATCCGCCGCGGCTCGCGCTCGTGGGATGCCCCGCTGCCGTAAACCTTGGCCAAGATGATCACGGACTTGTCCCGGTACTCGCCGGCGGCAACGTCCACCAGCACCAGCCAGCCCCACGGCGCCCCGGCAGGGATGCAGTTCTGGCGGCCGATGCAGGATTCCAGCTCAGGGCGGCTCAAGAGCTGCCCGTCCAGCTTGTCGGGGAAGTCGCCCCGCACCTTGATCTTGTACTGAGGGTCTTCGCGCCCGCCGTACTGCAACAGCTTCTCGACGATGAACCCGTCGTTGACCAGCGGGCTTTCTTCGCTACTCATGCGAATCGAGTTCCACACCCCGCCGCGGTGCGCACTCATGGCATGGTGCGTCTCGTAGAAAAAGCCACCGGCCCGCGTTGGCTGCGACATCAGCGCGATGCGGTTCCAATCCTCGGTCAGCGACCCCAGGATGATCCCCATGACGGCATCGTCAACGCCCGATGCTTCGTCGATCAGCCACAGCAGGTACTTGCGGTGCTCGCCCGCCATTGCCTCCGGCTTTCCGGCCGGCGCTGTCTTTGCCGTCGCCCACCACTGCGACTGATAGCCCTTGATGTAGATCGACTTGCGGGCCACGGTGATGTTCCCGGCCAGCCACGCGAACGGGCCTTCTTTCATCCGCTCCACATGGTCGGCGACGTACTTGCGCACGCCAGACAGGACCACCTCCAGCTTCGGGCCGGACAGAATCGTGTTGCTGTAGCGGTAGCAAGTCAGGTGCCACAGCAGCACGATTGCCGCGGCATCGGTCTTGCCCGTACCGTGCCCGGAAGACACGGACGTGCGCGACCCGATCCCCTGCACCGAATCATAAAAAAGCAGTTGCTGCCATGTCGGCGGGCGCCCGCAGACCTCCGCGGCGAAGCGCGGCAGGTCCATGACGTAGCGCGCGACGAACGGCGCGTAGGACGGGTCATCAAGCAGCCGAAGTGCGCTGCTTTTCACCCGGCTCATGCCGGCTCGCCCCCGTCAAGCTCCGCCGACGCCCGCCGATCCTCAAGCAGCGCCATGACGCGCTCCATGCGCCCTTGCGTGTCGCTGAACCCCTTGCGGGCCTGCGCCTTGGCGTCTTCGTAGACGGCGTCCAGTGCCCGCGCATCCATGGCAATGACCGGTGGCGGCGGCTTGTCTGCCTCGTAGAACCCGATGTGCTTGGCGAGCTTGTCCCACGCCGCCGCGCGGTCGTGCATGGACACCTCAAGCCCCTCTTTCGTGCGCTTCGCTCCGGCCAGCAGCGCCAGACCTTTGCGGCCGATTTTGTTCAAGTCGCCGATGCGGTGCTGCAGGATGCCGTGCCCGAAGCACTCGGGGCAGTCGTCGTTAGGCTCGCGCCTGCCGTCGTAGTACGGGCCGCCCTGTGTATCGAATGGGACCGGGTTCTTGGCGGTCGCCTTGTCGTGGACTTCCTGAGCCTTGCGCATCTCCGCGGGCGTGAACTGGTAGCGGTGCTGGCGGTCGTGGCAGTGCCGACACGCCACGCGCTCGAACGTCGCCAGCTCGCGCGGGTCGGCGGTGGCAATGTCCATGTACGCGCCCAGGACCAGCGCCGTGGTCACGCCGGTCTCTGCTGCGGCTTGCTCTTGGATCGCTCTGACGCGCTCGCGCACCCGCGGCATGACCGCCAGCGTCTTGGACTTGTCGTTGATCTGGCTCCCCGACAGCACGGCCAGCATCTCGGGATCGACCTCGCGCCCGGCGCGGCGGTAGGACTCGCTCCAGTTGTACCCCAGGGCGATGTACCGGGCGAAGTGCTCTTCGAACACCGGCAGAAGCGTAGCGCCCGCGCGGCGCACAGCGGCCACGTCGTCGGGCGTCACCGGCACACCCGCGGCGATGCTACCGATCATCGCGTGCGTGACAGCCATCGGGTCGGCCGGCACGGACGGTGCGACGCCAGCCACCGGGGCAGCATCCACTCGGCCAGGGATCAGCTTCGGGTCATCGCCAGACTGCGGCTCTTGCGCCGGCAACTCGCGCGCCGCCTCTGCGCGGCGCGCGGCATCGCGCTCTTCTCTGCTTGCCCGCGGTCTCTGCTTGCGTGGCGTAGGCTCTTTCGGTGCGGGGATTTCTTCACTCATGCCCGCATCTTGCCAGCGCAATGCGCGTCGTAATGCGCAGGTTTTCCGCGCTTGATGCCGCCGTGAACGGTGATTTGTTCACCCATCTCTGCCCAAATGCGAAAAGCCACGCATAATTAGTGCATTACCACAGACCGGACCCCGAAAAATTGGGGGTAGCACATGGATGACCATAGCGGAGAACCCGCGCCAATTACCTTCGCCGGAAGAACATTCCTGGCGAACAAGCAGGGCCGGTACTGGCTCAATGAAATACTCATCGCGGCACAGGAAGCCGGGCTGGTCCCCGGCGTCACCGTGATGCCGTCCGAGTTTCGCCGCTCGCCAGCCGGTCGAGCGGCGCTGGCGTCCGAAGCAGGGAACCCCGCGGCGATCCGGTCATCCAGCAAAGGCGGCACGCGCGCAGTGCGGTCGATCGCCATGGCCTACGCCCGCTGGATCTCGCCCACTTTCGGAGCGCAGATTGATGCGACAGATGCGCTGGGTGCGGCAGTGCGCCTCATGGGGTTCGAGGTGCCAGCAGCGCTTGCAGGCTGGGCGACGTACACGATCCGCGACGAAGGTGCGGGCCTGACGTGGGCCGGGATTGACAGCAACCCCGCGGCCGTACTCCTGAGCGTGCGGCGCACAAACCCGCTGGCCGATCTGGTCAGCGTCCAGTCCGTCACCGTGAGGCCGCAGGCATGACCATCCACGACATCCAAGCCGAGCTTGGCAGTTCAGCGGTTCTCCGTGCCCGCGTTGCGGCCCTTGAAGCCGCCCTTGATCAAAGCCACCGCGATGTTGCGCGGCTCGAAGTCTGCACCGGCGTCATGCGACGCGGCATCGAAGAGTCCCTTTGCTGCCTCTACCCGGACGATGCGGAATTCATCGGCGGAATGATCGACGAAGAGGCTTCGATTACGCTGCCGCGCGCGGTGAAGCTGGTCGCCGGTCGCCCATCCGCGCACATGACACGGCTGTGCGTGTTGGCTGCCGACGCCGAAGCGCTGGCGGCGCGCAACCTCGGGCAGGTGCTAATGACGAATGACCCAGAACAGGCCGTCCGTCAGGTGCTGAAGATGCTGGCAGCAGAGGTAACCCGGCTGGCATCCGTGCAGGATGCCGATAACCACCGCTTGCGCGCGGTGCATGAGCACTTGTTCGTCCGCATGTTCCCCTATACCGACGGCGACGAACTCGCCGCCACTGCAGGCAATACAACGCCTGGACCGGGCGAGGGCAACGAACTGCGTGACCGGATCGTGAGCATGATCGACGCGCTGGCCGGCTTCGTCGAAGAGCCGCAAGGGGGCGCGAATGGCTGACTTGCTGCGCGCGGTGCAGGTGTGGGCGCTTGAGTTGCGCGTCCGCCGACTTGAGCACGCACGGGATCGCCAGCTCCAGATTGCCGCCGCCTACTCGGCGAATGCCAGAACCCACCGGGCGGCTGCTGCTTGGTACGAACGCCGGATCGAGGCCGCGAATTTTGCGGTTCGCTCGGCAAACAGCGAGTGACACCATGATAGGAATCGGAAAAAAGTTCGGCGCGATGCTGGTATCCATGGCGGCAGGGATTGGCGCATGGGTGTCGTCAGCAGGAGAGCCTGTGTCGCTGCCCAGCATGGGCGGCGGCGACAACCCCTGGCGCAAGTCGCGGCGCACCGGGCGCGGCACGCACAAGCAAGTCCGGCGCAAGCTGGTGAAGGGGCGCCCCCGTGTCCACCACTGAACAGCGATTTTCCGGCGACGTGGCCATGGTCGGCGGCATCCGGTACGAAGCGCGGCCGGGGAAATCCTGCCTGCCGTGCGCAGGGAGCCACCCGCCACACTCGTGCGCTCAACTCCCCCCGTGCGGCGCACGGACACGGGCCGATGGTCGGTCGGTGTACTGGGAGATGCAACCGAAGGAACCGTCATGACCTCCGCACAACTGCGCATCCTTGAAGTGCTTTTCGACCTCGCTGGCTGGGCTTGCGCTACCGCACTGCGGCGCCACGGCGCACAGCCGGCCTATGCTCCAGCGATGGCTGATTCTGGCGAAATCCAGCGGCGCACCAGCATCGGGCCGACTGGTCTGCCGTTCACTGAATACCGGCTTGCCGCAATTGAAGGGGCCGTCGATGTTGGTGCTGGATGACCCACTACTTACCTTGCCGCAAGCCATGGCGCTACTCGGTGTCAGCAAGTCGTGGCTGTACAAGATGCGCCAGCAGGGGCGCGTGAGCTTCACGAAGCTGGGCGGCATGACGCGCATCCGCCGCTCACAGCTCGAACGGCTGCCCGTGGATGCCGAGTTGCCCGCGAATTGCCTCCGCAGCACTGGCACCGCCTGAAAAGGCCAAGGGGTTACAGCCTTTTGAGCTGTAACCCCTTGATTTCATTGGTCGGGACGGTGGGATTCGAACTCACGACCCCTTGCACCCCATTTATGTGGCTAGGCAATCACAACCCGCCGGCCACGTCCACACCGACCTGGGTGGACTCCTTGTAAATCAAGGACTTAGCTCAAAATTTGTCCACGGCTCGCCACAGGTTTACAGCCGAATCTACGGACGAATTGCCTCTGAATTGCCCGCAGCTCCTGCCGATAGTAGGGTGGCGCCGCCACAACACCACAGGAACACCATGGGCATCGAAGCAGGAACCCGGCACAAGGTCAGCGTGCGACACGCAGAAGTGCGCGCGTGGGCGAAGTCAGCGCAGCCGCGCGATGAACTGCGCGCGGGAAAGGGGCTGTACTTGCGCTGCACGAATGCGGGCCTGCACTGGCTGTACCGGTACGCATCCCCGGAGACCGGGAAGCAGGTGCGCGTGTGGCTATGGGCTGATGACGCAGCGGGTCTGATCGGCTTCCCCGATGCCGCGCTGGAAGAGGCAGAGCGCCGCGCTGCTCGATTGCGGGCGGCCGTGCTTGATGGCGTAGACCCCGTACTGCGCGCAGAACAGGCTCGGGCCGCCGCCGATGCCGCCCAGGCTGCGCAGGATGAGGAGCAGCGCCGACGAATCACCGTGCGCGACCTGTTCGACCGATGGCGGGACGTGGAACTGGTCCGGCGCTCCCTGCCCAATGGCGACAGTACGGGCCGGCGCGACTCGGGCGCGCTGGCTGGCGACACGTTCCGGCGCCACGTGTTCCCGATCATCGGCGACATGGCCGCTGAAGCAGTCGGACGCGCCGACGTACTGCGGGTGATAGACGCGCAGGTGACGGCCGGGAAGCAGCGCACGGCACAGATGATTTTCGCTGATCTGCGGCAGATGCTGGCCTTCGGGCTTGACCGCGAGCTGATCACCATCAACCCCATGGCTACGCTGAAGAAGTCGCGGATCGTGGGGACTTCGACCGAGCGCGAGCGCGCCCTGTCCACAGAAGAGATTCAGGCGCTGGCGCAGCAGTTGCCAGCGGCCCGCATGAGTCCGCGCAGCGTGCTTGCGGTCTGGGTGACGCTGGCAACTGGCTGTCGCGTTGGCGAAGTCATGGGCGCCGCGTGGGCGGACCTTGCGACCGACCGCGCCGCGCTGGTGGCGCTGGCCGATGGTGTCGGGTCGAAGTGCGGCTTTGTCGATCTGCCGGGGCGGTCCTGGTACATCCCGGACACGAAAAGCGGCCGGGATCACACCGTCCACCTCTCGCCGTTTGCAGTATTGATTTTCAAGATGCTGCGCGGAATGCGAGATGAAGGGCCATGGGTGTTCGCAAACAGTGCCGGCAGTGCCCCACTGGACGCCAAGACCTTCGCGAAGCAGCTTGGTGACCGCCAGCGCACGGCAGACCAGCAAATCAAGGGCCGGACGAAAGCCGTGGGCGCGCTGATCCTCCCTGGCGGGCGATGGACCCCGCACGACTTGCGCCGCACCGCCGCGTCAATCATGGCCGCGCTTGGCGTCAACGGCGACGTGATCGACGAATGTCTTAACCATCAAATCGAAAGCCGGATTCGGCGCACATACATCCGGGACCGGCGCGAAGCCGATCAGGCGCGCGCCTTTGACGCGCTGGGCGCCCGCCTGTCTGGGCTTGCGGGCTTGGTCGTTGCAGGCGGTCACCCGGCCGACTTGCCGAACATGCCGGGCAGATCGACCCCGTAGACGGCCTTCCAGGCCGCTGCCGGCCACGCCTTCACCGTGCCGAATCGAGCATCAGGCACCTCAACGGCCGACAGCCCGGCCACCTTGCACCAGCGGCGCAGCGGCACCCAGTCGAGTGTCTTCTTCAACGCCCGTTCGACGGCGGCAACCGTGGCGTGCCGCTGGCTGGCCCCCAGCTCTTCGCGAAGCCGTTCCGCCTCCCTGGTGGCGCGTGCGGCCGTGTTCATGGCCGTGGCCTCGCGCTTCGATCCGATCATGGCCTTTGTGCGGATGGCCTCGTCTCTCTCGGCTTCCGCCTTCAACTTCGCCTCTTCGGACTCCATTGCAAGCCGCAGGATCTCTATGCGCGACAGCTCAACGGGTGTGGCAATCTGCTGGTAGCGGCCAGTCTTGCGGATGGCCGGCAGCACCTCGGACGTGACCCACCGCTTGAACGGCTTGGCCTCCGGCTTGCGGCTGACAAGGATCAGCGAGTACAGGCCGGACTCGTTGATGGTGGTGGCAGACTGCCTCCGACCCATGCTGTCGATGATGTCGGTAGTACCGACATCATCCAAATCCAGCCGGGAAACAGCGTCCCGGCTGTTCTCGATGGAAAGCGCGTGGCACACATCGGCGGCCACGAACCAAGGATCACCCGCATCGTCGAGGATGGCGCGGACGGTGAAGCTCGCCGTCTCGCTCAGGTGAAAGGTGAAGGTGCGTGTGGACGCGCCACGGGAAGGGGTGGTGAGATTGCTCAAGATGACTCCACGGCCAATGTGGCCCGGCTCCTGCCGGGTGAATGAACTTGCCGCAGAACGCAAAAAGCCCATTGGGCCGTCGTGCGTCTGGGATTGGCCCCCAGACCCCTCATCGAAGAGGTACACGACGGCCCAATGGACTCGTCTGCATCTCGACAGTGTAGGAGGCCAATCCCTGCGTCAAGACGCCGATATGGTACCAGAACACCACCTAGATTGGCGCAGCCGCTACCCTGGTGATTCCTGCGGCCGGAAGCTCCCCATAAAAGGGGAGCTTCACAAAGATGCACATTGCCCGATTGTTTTCGGAGTCATAAAATGGCGCACCCGCAACCCGCCAAGAACTCCACATGACGCCCCAGCCCATCCCCACCCCCATCAAGCGCGGGCGCGGCCGTCCGCCCATCCACGGCGAGACCGCCACCACGCGCGTGCAGATCCGCGTCCCGCTCTTCGCAAAAGCGCAATGGGACCGCGTTGGATCGCCTGAGCTTTTCATGCGCTGGCTGTGCGAGCTTGAAAAAAACTCCACTGCACCTGTTGACGGTGCGTAATTTCGGAGTACATAATTAGACACCAACTCACCAGCAGGAACTGACATGCAACGCACCGCAAAAACCACCGCAGCAATCGCCGATTTCATGGCCGTGGCCGCCGCCAACGGCGTGCGAGTCATCGCCGCCGCCCTTGGCGCCGACAGCGAGCTGGTGCGCACGAACCGCGTGAAGCAGATCCGCGTGATCAAGGATCGGCTGGCATACGGGTTCGACGAACTCGGCAATGTGGTTGCCCTGTGCGCAGACGGCTTCATCCGCCAGTTCTGCGGCGAAGGCGAGCCGCGCGGACACGTCGCACCGGCAATCGTCATCCGCAGCCGCGCTGAAGTCATCGGCGAACTGGCGCACCGGTTCGGCAAGACATTTGAGTTCGCCGACAAGTTCTACGCGGCCATGAGCACGGAAAACCTGTGCCGAGTCGCTGCCCGCACCGCCTGACCGCCTGACCACATCCACAAGGAATCCCCATGAAAACCTACACCATCGCCACTGCCTCCGACATGATGATCGCCATAGTTCCAGATGGCCAGGACATCGCCGCTGAAGTCTCCCGGACTGCAGATGAGGCCGGCGTTACGTTCGACGGCTTCGACACCACCAGCGGCCTGACGCTGACCGATGAGCCGGCCGAAAATGACCGGATCGTGGTCTACGGCGACAAGATGGGCCGCATCACCGACGAAGACGGCATCGGGTACCGATTCGCCGTAGTGCGAGAAGATCCGCTAGCCCGCTTCCGTCGATCAGACGAGGCGCTGACTCTTGAGTTCGGCAGCCGCGCCGGCTATCTCGACACCCTGAAGGATGTCCTGCTATCAGCTCGCTCCCGCCTTGCAAGCGGGTTTGCTGCAGACAACGCCCGCATGACGTCAGCGGACAAAGAGTTCTTTGATGCGCACTTTGGCCAAGAAGACGAAGGCGCATGGGTGGAACAGCGTCAGAGCCTCATTGCCAGCCTTGAGCGATACATCGCCGCAAACGCCATCCTGAGCATCTGACGGGCCGCCATCAATGACCCCCGTAGCAGCACTCACCGCCCCGTACCGTCACAGCGGCACCCCACTGCACGAACAGTGCGGGCAGCACGTCGCCGACATGCTGCGCACTGCCGCCGCCGCAGTTGTCGCGGCACGCAACGAGTACCGGCGCGCGGACTGGAAAAACACCCGCCCGCTTGAGTCGATCACGCTGGAAGGGCAGTTCTTTCGGTTTGTCCGGGAAGTTGCCGAACTTGAAGCAGCCGGGAAGATCGGCACCGCAGTGTCAAGCGGTCGCACGGGGCTGAACATCCCCGGCGCGTACAACGACGTGAAGGCCAGATTTCTGGCGTTCACGTCGCCGGCTGGCGACCGCATCAACGAGAAGCAGAATCTTCTCCAGTCGTTCGAGAACCGCCGCACCACGGCCCAGGCGATCGCAGCTATGGGTAATGACGACTGACCCAGCCCCGCAAGGGGCTTGCAAGAGCATCGCGCCGCGGTGCTGCTGCAAGCCAACCACCCGCAAGAATGAAACCATCCCGCATCTCAGAAACAGAGCTGATTGCAGCCTTTGGCGGCCGTGCCGCCTACCTGTCGATGCTGCGCGCCGATCTTGCCGCGGCCGTGACGCAACTCGGGGCGGGGTTCCCGTCCGGCCTGATTCCGCACGGCGATCCAACGACATGGGAGCTGCAGCGCCGGTCTGTCATTGCGGCCCTTGAAGCCGTCATTGAGGAAAATGGCGAACACCCGCAGCACGACCTTGACGATGAAGCAGTCTCCAGGCTGATTGACCTGCAGGCAATGCCGCGCCATGAGGTCGCAATCCTGTGTGCCCAGCGCGGGAAGTTTGCCCGCATCTACGCGGGCCTCGCCAGTGCCTACCGCGCAGGCGCTGGCGATGCGGAGCTTGGTCGGATATTCCGCGAAGAAGCTGGGTTTGCAGCGGTATTCCCGCCGTGATCCTGAGCTGAAGGCAACTGAGGTCATCATGGCCTCAGTTGCCCGCTGCACGTCAAAACCCCAACTTTGCCGCCGCGGTCCCGCCGCGCTCCCGCTCACGACGTTCATCGCGCCGCTTGCGGTAGAGGTCGCGCGGCTCGACTTCGCGCACTGGCGCCGCCGCAGCGTTGCGCGTCAGGTAGGCGCGCAGTTCATCGACTTTCCACAGCAGCAGCCGGTTATTGCTCGGGTCCGAGTACGGGATCACCGTTTTGCACGGCGACCCGCTCAAGAATGACCACTTGTTGAGGCACGACACCGACCGCCCGACCAGGGCCGCAGCGCGCGGCGTGGCCACATAGGCGGCCGTCTCTTGTGCAATGTCAGCAGTCGGGATGGACCCGCCCCGACCACGCCCAGGCACGTACTCGAATTCTTTGATGGCCTGCACTGCCTCGGCAAGACCGGCCAGCTTCCCGAATTCGTAGGACCGCCGATCAAGCGCAAGCTGCTCAGGCGTCAGGCGTTCGTACCCCGGCGATGCCGACACGCTCGCTTCGGCCGCTGCCTTCGCCCGGTCGATCATCGTCAGCGTCGCCGCTGTACCGGCCAGCATTGCGCGTGCATCACGCGACGAACGCCCCTTTGAGTTTGTCATTCAGGCTCCCATTTCGTCAGATGAATTGCCGTCAGTCATTGCGTGATAGCCTGATATGCCATCTATCGCCCCGCCATCGTGCAACTGCGCATCAATTTTTTGCCGTGTCCGCTCGATCTCGTGCAGCTTGATCGCGTCCATCGCCCGCGCCCGCTTGAGCACGGCAACAGCCGTAGCCACCGCATCGTCAAGCTCCCGGAGCTTCACGACGACCGTGGCACCGCCCGGCATGTCCAAAAAAGTTTTTTTGTTCGCCGTGCTGAAGCGGGCCATGGCAGATGAGATTGACTCCGCTGCAGGGACCAGCGTACCCAGGGCCGCAATCGAGTCCACCGGCCCCAGGGACCGATCAATCACGTCGTGGAACACTGCGGCAATCCCGGTCAGCGTGTAGTGCATCCGCCGCACGGCTTCTGCTGACCGGCTTCCTCGGGCGTCCACCTCGGGTGAGTCAGTCAACCCCAGCAGGTAATCCCCGCTGACGTTGTAGAGCCTCGCTGCGGCACAGAGCGTGTGCGAAGGGATTGGCTTGGTGCCGCGCTCGATCATGGACAACTGGGCGCCGGTTTCGTAGCCCAGGTATCCGGCCGCCACCTCTTGCGACAGTCCCCACCCTTTGCGGGCCGCCACCATGCGCTGTCCGACCGTTGCGCGCGATCCCGTGCCGACTTCGACGATGCGCTTCAGCGCTGCCCGCATGTCACGGTCCTGACGGTCGCTGGCGAAGATGGATGTGTCGCTGCTGAAAATCTTCCCCGTGTCCTTCGGTGGACGCCCGCGGCGGGACGCCTTTGGCTTGATGGCGTCGGTCATGCACCCCCCCGGCCGACAAGGCGGATCACCACTGAGCTGGGTGCAGCATCCTCCGAGTAGTCGCGCTCAACCGCCACAACCCCAGCCAGCACCAGCACAGCCACTTCCGAGCGCAACGCTACGGCAACGCTGCTGTGATCCCAGTGCAGCGATGGCGTGGCCGCATTCAGCACGCCCAGCAGGCCGGCCAGCAGCTCCACAGACCGCATGGGCCGCCCGTGCGCCAGGACACCCAGCACCTCCAC
Organism: Pseudomonadota bacterium; assembly: GCA_041165285.1. Lineage (GTDB taxonomy): Bacteria > Pseudomonadota > Gammaproteobacteria > Burkholderiales > Burkholderiaceae_C > Sphaerotilus. Next base: position 87,184 of record JBEANV010000543.1, read on the forward strand.
CCTCAGCCCGCCCCATGGCGGCGCGTCGATCTTGTCGTCCATCGGTTTTGCTCTTGTTGTCATCAATCGTCCCGATGCGCCGTGGCGCACGGGGGCTTTTCTTCCGAGATCGCGCGGGTGTCGGCGGGATCGACCAACTTGCGAGCCTGCCCGCCCCCCTGCGCAAAATTTCTTTGCGACTCACGCACGCTCAGGCACCGCAGCCACAGCGCGTAAAAAGTTTTTTCGCTTGCCGCCGTCATTGCGTTCCAGCCTCTTCGCTGATGCGCGGCCGAAGCGCAACACAGGACAGGATCCGGGCATCAGTACCGAAGGCGTAGCAGGCCACGCCGTCCGAGTCGGGGCCGTAGACCCTGCCCATGTGGCGCCAGTGCTTGGCAGTCCGCGCGGCTTGTCGCTCCTCTTGCGTGAGGGTTGTCTGGATAGGTGACACGTACACGGCAGCGAAGGCGATGACTGCGAGAAAAACGAGGTATGGCATTCCTACGCCTTCAGTCCGAGCAACTGGCGGATCTCCGCGATCTTCTCCAGCGTCATGTCTGCAGGCCGACCCGCATACGAGGTGTCACGATTCAGGCGGGTCCACGCGCGCTCAAGCTCTACAAAATCGGTGTGCTCGCGCACCGTGCGGTAGCACCGGCCATAGCAGTGTTCGCTCCCAGCTTCACCAACCTGCATCTCGGGGTCACGCAAAGCGAACCGCAGCGCAGCCGATGATCCCGATACCGTCACCCACAGCCGGCCGACCTTGGAGATGGTCACCACCTCAGGGGTTTTGTGGAAGCCTCGCCGGACAAACTGCAGCTTCTGCCCGACTTCAAACGGTTCAGGCGCAGTAGGCGACACGGATTTTTCAGGTGAAGGGTTCGTCATCTTGCGTTTCCTCGTTGCGCCCATTCACCGAGTTCGACCATTACGGTCAGCCGGCGAAGGGTCTCGTTGATCAGTTGCATCTCGCTGGCACCCAGCGCACGGGCGAAGGCCCGCGATCCTTTGCCGTGGATGCCATCGGCGCCCTGGTGGCACGGGCCACAGAGCGGCATCCCCAGGAAGTTCCCGGCCTTCTGCGCGCCGCCCACGTCAGCTTCGGCCGCGCGGGTGTGGTGGTACTCCGTGGCGGGCGTGTTGTGCCCGCGGTGGAAGCACACGGCGCACGACAAGCGCATCACATTGCCGATGTAGGCGGACTCGATCCGGTCCATCACGCCAGATCCCGGCGCTTCACGTCACCGCAGTGCTCGCACTGCAGGATCACGCGCTTGGACTTCGCCCCGCCTGCCGCGTGAATGCTGCGAATCTCGACGATGGTCCATTTGTGGCGGCAGAGCCGGCCCACGATCAGGCTCCAGATGCGCGCCAGCATCACGCCCCCGCTCTGAGCATCTTGGCCACAGCGTGCCCGGCATAGGTGCAGGCGTTGTGGCCATCTTCGCCCTGGACAACGATCTTCACGGCAAGCCCGACAGACAACAGCGCGTTCCGCCCCGTCTTGCTGGGAAGATCGCCATCACACAGCGGTCCACGCTGCTGCAGCGCCGTGAGCGTGTCGCGCTCGGCCGGACTCAGGCGGAATGCCTTGCCAAGCAGGTGCAAGCCCTCATCAATCTCTTCAGCCGAAGACGTGCCGGTGTGGACGCCGGCCGCGGCCAGCAGTTCCTTGATTTCGACGGCCATCACGCACCGCCCGACTGCAGTATCGGCACAGTGATCGTGTGCGCCGTCTCTCCGATCACACCCCAGGCATTCAGCGCACCGACCCTCTCAAGGTACGCAATCACCAGCTCGCCCAGCTCGGCGTGCTGATCCGTCGGCAGCTCGAACAGCGGCTCGTCGGATGGGATGTCGTCACTCAACCATTCCACCATCTGCTGCGCCACAGCCTCACCGACTGCCTCCTGCCCGTAACCGCTGCGCATGATCTGAGCGGCTGTGCGCGGTATTGCCACCCAGATGGCGAACGGCCCGCCGGGCACGCCGCACCCGTCCAGCAACACGGCTTCGCCGGCCTCGGCAAGCACGCCTTCCAGCGTGGTGGAATCGGCGCGCTCGTATATCTCGCCGCCGTCAATGCTGTAGCAGAAGCTCAATTTCGTCTCCAGTTGGTCAGATGAATGCAAGGACACGTTCCACCTCCAGATCAACATCGTCGGCAGACCGCCCCGCCAGCGCAGGAAGCAGGCGAAGACCCGCAGTGATGCAGTCGCTGTAGAGCTGCCCGAAGGTCGTGTTGTCCATCTTTGCGAAGCTGATCGACTTCGGCTTCAGTCGAACTGACCCGTCCAGGCGGAACACGGCGTCATGCCACCCGGCCTGAATCAGCAGGTCATCGCGGAACGCATCGAAGTCGGCACGCACTCCCGTGCCGTAGCCGCCGACTTCTGGCGGCTCGAACACGCTGTGCAGGTAGCGCACCAGCGCAAAGAATTTCCGATGAAACCCAGGGTTGCGCGGCTGGGTCAGCTTCGCCTTGTAGAGCGCACCGTGGCGCAGCTCAAGCAATGCGCCCGCCTCGCCGGAATCGGCGGGCACCAGCCCCGTCCCCGACTGGTGCAGGCGTAGCAGGATCTCGACCGGCATCAGCCCGCCCCCATGAGGGTGAACGAATAGCCGCCGCCGTCGCGCTTCGGGCGGGCCTTGGCCATCATGGCCAGGAAGTCGAACGGGTACAGATCCCGAGCGACTTTGAAAACGCGCCAAGCGTCGTCTTCCCAGCGCCCCTTGACTTCGTGGACTTGCAGCTCGCCGCTTTCCAGCATCACAAAGAAGTCAGGGCGGTAGCTCACGCCCGGCGCGATGTTCAGGGTGACCCCCTCGAACTTCCACCACGCCACGTCACTGCGGCCCGCCAGAACTTCCGCATAGGCCGTCTCGGCCTTGTTCATCTCTCCCGACTTCAGCCGTCCGAGGGCACGAACGCCCGCGCCTTGTCGCGGTTGATTGCCGGAAGGACCGGCTGATTGTTCGTCTGTCATGCGCACGCCTGCTGTTGTGATCTGGCGCGATTGTAGTGCTTCGGTAGCGGTATGCGCCGCATAATTACCGCATACATGAAATCATGAATGGTTTTTTATCGGCTTGCGCCTAATTTCAATGCTCTATACGTCCATTTGGACGCTACAATGAAACCACCAGCAGCAACCCCCGCCGCTGGTGCCATGTTTGGCCGCCCCTAACCGGGCGGCTTTTTTTTTTGCCCATGAAAAAGGCGCCTACCTTTCGGTGGCGCCTTGCTGGCGGGTGCGGAGTCGGTCAGTGGATGGATGGCGGCTTTGCCTGCCCAGGCATGGCGCGAAGCTCACTCGTCCCGCCCGCCTGCATGGACTGGATGGCCCGGATTGCTTCGACTGCGACAGTGGCCACTGCCGCGATGGCCGGGCACTCGTTCGCGCTGGCGACCAGCGCGGCCTCCAGGTCGATCCGGCCGCCGTCCATCGGGTCAGCGAAAAGATCGCGCTGCATGGCCCGCGCCGTGGTCTTCAGCAGCGCGGCGTTCACCCGCTTCTGCCTGCGGCGCCGGGACAACTCACGGGCGTGGACGGATGCCGTGGCTTGTGATGTCGTCTCCACACGCTCGGCGGCAAGGTGCAGGTCCGTCATGGCCGAGTGTGCGCTGGCGGTGGCAATGGATCGGCGCAGCCGAAGCAGCTCCTCGTGCTCCTCACGCGAAACCGCGAGGTAGCCATCCGGCAGGTAGGCGCCGGTCTTGCGCAGCGACGGAAGAACCGTGCCGGTGACCCAGCGGCGAAACGGCTTGGCCTCCGGTTTCTTGCTGCCAACGATGGCGACGTACAAGCCTGACTCGCTGATGACTGCAACGCCCCGCGGGCCAAAACCTGCGATTTGCAGGTTTTGCTTCTCGTCCGAATCAAGCCGCTTTGTCATCTCGAAGGCGTCCGAATAGCCGAGCACAGCGGATGCGTCCATGGCGATGAACCATGGCTCACCATCGACGGCAACGGCGCGAATGTCGAACCTGAGGCCGTTGGCGTCGAACGTGAACACCCGCACCTCATGGGTGCCGCCAGCCGAAGCCCTGGCGGGCAGATTGCGCGATGGGATAGAATTCTTTCCAGACATGCTGGTTTCCTTTGACTTGGCAGTGTGTTTAGAAGGCCCGGTGATCCGCCAAAGTTCGCCGGGCCTTTGCCATTGCGGGCTGCAACGGCATCGCCAGTCTGCCCAGCCAGCGAGTTCGGCTGACACCCTGGTTTTCCGTCTGATCAGCCGAACAGCGCGTTCTGTTCTTCAGCCGCTTCTTGCTTCGGCTTCGCTGCCCGCGGCAATCGGCCCTTCGGTGCCGCTGGTGCCGCAGCAACTGGTGCAGCCGGCCGCGCGGCCGGCACTGGGGCAGGCTGCAACCCAGTCGCGGTTGAAACGCGACTGGGTGCGGCGCCCGGCATCGGGAACCTGTCCACGGCATCGGCCAGCCCATGCAGCACCATGAACCGGTGTGCCGACCGCAAGTAGCCGACCTCTTTGGCGGTGTAAGGCGTCCACTTCCCGCCGATTTCCAGCCCCCAGGCTTCCGCCCGCTCGACCGATGCGGACACCCTGCACGCAACCAGCGCGGCGATGGCGTCATCGGCCCCCATGTCGGGTGACGCCGCAGCCGGCGTCAGTGCCGGCATGGCCCGCAGCGCGGCGCATTCGGCCTCAAGCTCAATGACGCGGCGCTTGAGTGCGGCTGTGGCCTCGCCGGAATCTCGGCGCCCCACATCGGCCCGCGCCAGCTCTGCGCGGAACAGCTCAAGGAAACGGCCGCCCGGCTCACGGCGGCGAAGGTTCCACCACTCCGCTTCAAGCAGCGCATCTGCACACAGAGACTGCAGCGCGTCAACGTCGCCACCGGTATCAGACACCCTCTTGCGTGCCACGTCTGGCGGTAGAGCGGTCACACCAGCCGCGCCGTCACGCTGGTCGGCCGCAGCGCGCGCCAGCCCGAAGGCCCGATCAGCCGAGATGATGGCGGCCTCTGCAAAGTCGGCGATGCTCTGCGGGATATTGGTCATGGCTTCTTCCGGTTGCGCAGCGCGTCACGCCCAGGCGTGGAAGTCTGGCGCGGGGTCGCTTCTGGTACGGGAGTGGCAGCCGTGGCCGGCTCAGGCGTCTGCGGCGTACCGGCTGGTTCGGCTGGCCGCACATGGCCCGCCAGATCCTGCACGCGCGCCAGCACAGCGGCCCGTGTCGGCGCACCGGGGAACCGCGCGATGCATGCCAGCATCGACCCGGCGAGTTGCTTGCTAGGGTGCCCACGCATGACCAGCGCGGCGCAGCAGCCCAGGCACGCCAGATCAAACAGCCCGGATGCCCCGACGACCCGGCAGGTGCAGTAGGCACAGGCTGGAGCATCAGTCATGGAGCGCCCTGGCCAGATCGAACACCGATGCGGCGCGCACAAGGCCCGCGAACTGGTCAATCTCACTGCGCTCCGAGTACAGCAGCCGGCGCGGCGCGATGCGGGCGCGGAATTCCAGCCTGACCGATGCCTTCACCTCGAACTGCTCGGGGTTGCGGGTGTCAAACCACCCCAATCCGGCCAGCCGGACCAGCACCTCACGGGCAGGCGGGCAGCCCGGCAGAGCAGGCGCATTCTCGCGGATCTCCCGAGTAATCGAGTCCAGTGCCACCCATCGCCCATGGGCCAGCATCTCGTGCCAGACAGGCTCAACCCAGGGGATCAAGCCCCCGATGTTGAGCCTGTCCGACACCTCGATTCGGTGCAGCCGTCGCATTGCGCACGGCAGGTCGGCGAGTCTGATTTTCGTGGTCTCTGTCTGGGTCATCATGCTGCACCTCGGCTGGTGATTCGGTTCTGGAATGCCTTCAGTTTTTCGGCGACTTCTGGCGGCGGCGGCTTGCGGGTCTGCGAGTTCGACAGCAGCGCGGCGACGGGTTGCGGCGCTTGGTTGCACAGTCGGCGGAATTCGGCCACCGTGGGCGCCCGGTCATCTGGCAAGTTGTTGAGGGCGTAGGCGATGGCATCCGGGTGGCGGCGGAACCACGCCAGTTGCTCGGCCCAATCGGCATGCAGCATCTGCTCCTCAACGCCCGCATACCGGGCACGAAAGGCTGTGCCGTAGCGGACTGTCAGCTTCGCGAAGATGCGATCGACCCAAGCAGCGGGCAGCATCGGCACGACTTCAACGGGTGCGGCTGACATCGGCGCTCCCTTCGATGGTCTCGACCGGCTTGACGTAGCCTCGCTCGAACGGCAGCAGCTCGCGCGCCGCCTCGCCGACTGCCGCCCGGTTGTGGGCGAGACCCCCGGTCAGTCGGCGGACAGACTCGGCAGCAACGCGCTCATCCCGCTCGCGGAACGACTCTCCGCTGCTGCCCGCCGGCTGCTTGTCGTACCAATCGGCCCGGAACGCTGCCCAGCCGCGAGACAGGCACACACGCACCGTCGCCGCGGCATCCAGTTCGCACTTCGCACCATCCTCCCGCGTGACCTTCCACGCGCCAGCAGTGAGCGGCAGCCGCTTTTCCTTGCGCACCTGCAGCCACGCCTCGGCATAGCCCTCGTCCACACCCTCTGCAACGAGGTCTTGGACGGTCAGTTTTTTCGGGGTTGCGGCGCGCTTTTGCGAAGCACTTGCTCCATCAGTTCTTGTTTCATCAGTTCTTATTCCATCAGTTCTTGTAATAGGGCCGGCTTTTCCGGCGTCGGCTTTTCCGGCGCCGGCTTTTCCGGCGTCGGCTTTTCCGGCGTCGGCTTTTCCGGCGCCGGCTTGCGGCTCCTCGAACACCAGCCACGCGGACGACCAGTGCCCGCTGTCGTTCTGGGTCTTCTGCAGCAGGATGTACCCGGCCTGCTGCAGCTCCTGCAGAGCACCGCGGACGGCATCGCGCCCACAGCCGAACTCGGCCGCGAGGCTTTCGCTGTTCGTGCGCCAGTTGTCTGGTCTGCACAGCAGCCTGACAAGCACGCCAAGGGCGCGCATGGTCAAGCTCTTGTCGAGACAGACGCTATTCGCCAGGATCGTGAAATCCCGCTGAATACGGGGGGATCGGATGATTGTCACGCGCGATCCCCGAAGCAAACAGCCCGGCCACCCGCCGGCAGTGGGCAGCGCCCTGAGGCGGAATTTCCGCCAATCGTCGTCTTTTTCGCCATGCGTTTTCCTTGTGGTTTTTGCGCCAATCCGGCAGGCGCGCCAAGCGGCTATGCTCGGCAGATGAATCATGCCGCATTCATAGCGCATAGGAAAGCGGTTTGCCGCCAGAAAAAACGCATATGCGACCGATTTGCAGCGGATGTCCGCAATTCAATGCCACGAACCGGCATGGAATCATGGGTTTTTCTAGGGCAGCCGCAACAGCGTCGGACGGCTACCATTGACGACGGGCGCATTTAGGCGTAAGAGCCTGCGGTTTTCCGAGCAAAGTAGCCGGGTAAGTGTCTTGATGCGTGTACTATTCGCGCATGGCACACAGAAAGCCATTGGAGTGATGAAAATGAAAGATCCAGCAACCAGCGTCCCTATGGACATCAAAGAGGCGGGACTGCGAGAGGTCCGCCGCCGCCGACTGCAGGACAAAATCAGGACCGAAACGGCATCCCCGACCCGCCCGGAAGGGAACGTGTCGGCTTTCGGCGCCAAGTACGGAATCGGTCAGTCGCGCCTGAGTCGGTACGCCACGGCCGGCGAAGGTATGCAGGTCAAGCAAATTGGCTGGGATGCCGCGAGGAACCTGGAGCGCGACTGCAAGATGGCTGACGGCGAGCTTGATAGCCTCGATGGCGAGTACGGGGCCGTGTATCAAGCGGCGATCGAATCCATGATGGTTGCGGCGCTCCCGCCTCAGGCTGCAGCGCCGGCCGCGATGGTGGGCGGGGACATCCCGGCAGCCATTGCCGAGCTGGCCAAGCAGGTGCGGCCAGAGCGGCGCAATGCCGTCGCTGCTCTGATACAGGGCATCCTCGGTCAGCCACACAACCCCGCGTTTGTGGACCTCCTCCGAGAAGAGCTGGTCCGGCAATAATGCCGTCCAAGATGCTGTTTATGCACTCATGATGCGATTTTTGATGGCATAATGCCATCACCGAACCACGTAGCGTTCGGATAATGAAAGTCGCATGATGTCCATAGAAAGCATTGCCGTCGAGCTGGCGGTTCGCGCAGGAATGCGCATGACACCCGAGACGGCGCTTGCCGCCGTCAAAACAATGGTCGGGGATGTTCCTGACTGGGTGCTCGCCCGGTTCATGCTCGCGGCCCGGTCTACTGGGTTGAGCCTGTTCGGCGGTGAGGTGTACCCCGCCGTCCGAGAGGACGGCGGGCTGGATGCGGTTGTCAGCCTGGACGGCTGGGTGAAGCTGGTGAACCGGCATCCTGAGTTTCAGGGCGTCACCTTCGCCTACAGCCCGGATCGCGTGGCGAGCAGCATGGACACGCATCGTCCCCACGAGTGGGTCGAGTGCGCTATCACGAAGAGAGGCGTGCCCATGCCTTTCGTGGCACGCGAATACTTCGATGAGGTCAACCAGCGCCGCGGCGTCTGGCTGACGCACCCGATCCGCGCCACGCGGAATGCCGCGCTGGTGCAGGCGGCTCGCTACGCCTTCGGCTTGTCCGGCGTTGGCGCCGCCGAAGAGTCTGGAATCCATCCGGCCGCACCGGCGCAGCCTCCTGCGCCAGTCGTGCCACCAGCCCCGCCAACAGTCGCTGCGCCGGTTGCTGCCGCGGCACCGTCCGGCCCGCGCCGAATGCCAGCAGGCGCGTCTGTGCTGATGCGCGAAGAACATCCCGCCCCCACGCCGCCGTCAGAATCCCGTGTCTGCGAGCCGGTAACGTCGCTGCAAATCGGAAGTCTGCACCGGCTTGCCGATGCGATTGGGGATGCCGATGTGGTGCGCGCCGCGCTTGAGCCGCTGGGGATCGCGTCGATTGACGCAATCCAGTGGGTCCATGAGGCGCGCGAAGCGAGCGATGCCCTGCTGTCGGCGATGCCTGACTGACCCCTATGGACGCCATCGCTGATTGTCCTGTCGCCGTGGGGGTGCTCGCCCCCGTCGGGCTGCGCATGGATGCGGAGACCCACACCTACACGCTGGATGGCCGGGTTGTGCCCGGCGTGACCAAGATCCTGGGGCTGGTGTCGGACTATGCGGGCATCCCACCCCGCCTGCTGGCCGCAGCGCAAGAGCGCGGCACGCACACCCACATGGCCTGCGAATTCTCAGACCACGGGGTGCTGGATGAGGCCAGCGTGAGCGCCGAAGTCCGACCCCGGCTTGCAGCGTGGCGGACGTTTTGTGCCGACTACAGCGCGCAGTGGATGCACATCGAGGCGCTGCTGTACTCGCGCGCTTTCGGGTTTGCCGGCACGGTTGACCGGATCGGCATGATCCGCGACCAGAGCGGCGAGCGGCTGGTGATCCTTGACATCAAAACGTCCGCCAAGCGGATGCGTGCATGGGGTCTGCAGCTTTCCGCCTACCGGCTCGCGGCCGAGCTTCCCCATGCGCACCGCGTGGCGCTGCGCCTGCTTGGCGATGGCACCTACCGCCTTGACGAATTCGACGACCCGAGCGAAGACGCGGTTTTCCGCGCACTGCTGGCCGTCAACAAATGGAGCAACAAGTGAGCATCCAACTGAGTCCGCTTGCGCGCGCTACCGCGCTGTCCCGCTTTGCGAAGCGGTTGCCGATCATCAACCAGGAAACTGCCGATGCCGCGGGCATTGAGCTGAACAACCTGAAGGTTCTGCGCGATGACATGCGCCGCATCCTCAAAAACGAAACTGACCCGCTGATGCTGGTGGTTGACGCCGCGAAGGAGAAGTACAGCCCGGCGATTCGGGTTGTTGACGGCACCATGGCAACATTGCGCCAGAAAATCGGCGAATTCGCCCTGCAGCAGCAGCGCATTGCCGCCGCGGCCCGCGCTGAAGCGGATGCGCGAATTGCCGCGATCACGGCCGAAGCGAATGCCAAGCTGGCTGCTTCGCAAGCCCGATTCGACCGGGAGCAAGAGTCGGTCGCGGCAGAGGCGGCCAGCGCCCGGCCGGCCGCCGTGGAAGTGCCCAGCGAGGCGGATCTGTTCGCGCAACCTGACCATGTGAATGTGGTCGATGAGGATGCCGCCATGGCGCCGGACAACGGTCCTCACATCGCCGAATCGGCGCCATCAGCAGCACAGGTGGCCGCGCAAGCCGAGGCGGTGGCCATCGCTCAAGCCGCAGATGACGCGGTAGCGCGTGAGCTGGCCTGTCTGCCGACAGCGAAAGTGTCCGGCGTCCGCACAACTGGCCGTCTTGATTTCAAGGTGATCGACATGCACGCCCTGGTGAAGTTCGTCGCAGCGAACCCTGAGCATCTGGCGCTGCTGACAACCAGCACCACGGCAATCCGTACCGTCATCAAGAAGATGGGGCTTGACACGGAAATCGACGGCATCAGCGTGTTCGACGCGCTGACGGTCATCACAACAGGGAAGCCGACATGACCACAAGCGAAGCTGTAGATGCGCTCGGCGCCTTGCTTTTGATCGCCCCGAATCAGTCGCGGAAAGCTGGCGGTGCAGCCCTGTCCCTGGGCATTGACCACCATCGGCTGATTGAGGCTGTTCAGGAGTGCCATGGTCGGTCAAGTAGCGGGAACATCATCCTGATGAAGACCGGCCCCAAAACGGGTTCTCATCAATGGTCGTTCGAGCTTTACGCGCCACCAACGCCTGAGCCGAAGGAAGAGCCAGCGCCTGCAAATCCGCCCAGCATCGTGTTCGTGCCGTGCGCGCATGGCCCGCGCCCTGGCCGATTCGCCGCCCACTTCGCCGCGCTGGTGGCGCCGGGCTATGTCGAGTGCCGCGGCTTCAGCGAAAGCGCCGTGCGCCGCGCCGCCAGTCAAGCAAACAAGCGGGCAGGTGTGAAACGGTACAGCGTCACGCGGGCGGCTGGGGTGTACCGCCTTTGGATGCTATCGAACGTTGGACATGAGCGGCCCGACACGGCGCCGCAGGAGGAACGATGAACACTGAAACGCAACCCGCCGTGACGGGTCCGCTCGATGGACTGGTTGGGCGTCTCGTGCCGAAGCGCGCAACCGTTGAGCGCGTGACCGACGCCGACATTGCGCAGGCCTTTGGCGGCACGAACTTTGGCCGCACTGACCACAAGCACCTGTTGGCCCTGAGCGTGCTCAAGAAAGCGTTGCGCTATCACTGCGGCCACACGGTGACGCAGATCATGGTGCAGATGGGCCTAACCACGGAGAAGGGGCGCGTGACCGAGAAAGGCCGTCTGTTCTGCTACGAAGCATTGGATGCTGGCCGCAGCGGCTGACGCCTAACGTTCGAGCTAAGCGGGGCCAAACGGCCGCGCAGATGCCGGACACCGAGTAACTGTTGCCGGCCGTTTGGCCTCCGCTTGAGCGAGGGGTTGGGCGGCCGGTTCCGAAGCGAGAGGAAGACCGAATGCTGAACTTTGACGACTTGATGACGCGCGGCAACTACGCGAGCACCACCGCGACCACGGGCGGCGCCACGCTGACCGCCAGCGGCCTGCTAAAGCATTTGGAGCGCGTGCGGCGCGAGCTTGATTTGGCCGATCGCCATGCACCGAGAGGCCCGATGCAAGTGCGCGAGAGCCCGCTGGCGTTGCAGACCGTGCCGGCCAAGCGCCACAAGAAGCGGCGCAACCAGACCGACGCGTACCACCGCCGCGTGCAGAAGAAGTGGTCGGAGCGCCACGGCACGAAGCAGGTGCCGGCCGCCTACGTGCTGGACAACAGCGTGATCGGGGGCTACGGGCAGACGCTGGTGGCGCACCCATCAATCGTGGCGCGCCTGAAGACGCCCAACGTCAGATAGGCGTCAACGCTGCAGGGTTTGCATGACAAACCCTGCAGCAAGCAAGACGCATAGTTCGCATACAATGCGCGCATGAGAAGATGTTTTTGGGCATCACGCAGGCCGAAGTTCTTCGTTCTGCGTGATGGTCAAGCGGCGTAATTCTTTGCAGGGATCGCCGTAGGGTTGCGGGTTCGTGGCCGCCATCTTCAGCAGGGGTGTCGAGCAGAGCAGGCTACTGCAGGAGACTGTAAATCTCCCGCCCTTCGGGGCAGCGCGGTTCGAGTCCGTGGGCACCCACCAAACGCCAGCCAGCAGGCGGAGACCGGGCATATAGCGCCCCCGCGTGAATCGACCCCAAGTCAGTGTCCTGCTGCAGTGCGTGTCTGAGACCGGGAGACATTGCCGGTGACACCCCGGAA
>JBEANV010000544.1:0-2848 GCA_041165285.1 Pseudomonadota bacterium
CGCGGTGACGGCGACCGCGACCGCTGGCAGGACGACCGTGGTGGCTGGCGCCACGGGCGCTGATGGAGAGAACCCCCTCCGTGTCAGCCGGCCACCTGGCCGCTGCACTCACCGAAGCCGATCCCCACCGCTCCCGCCGCGGCGCAGCGCCCGCGCAGGACCACCCGGTCCCCATCCGCGAGGAAGGTGCGCTGCTCGCCATTGGGCAGCGTGATCGGCGTCTTGCCCCCTGACGACAGCTCCAGCAGCGAGCCGCCCTGGCCCGGTGCCGGCCCCGACAGCGTGCCAGTGCCGAACAGGTCACCCGGTTGCAGGTTGCAGCCGCCGACGGTGTGGTGCGTCACCAGTTGCGCGGCGGTCCAGTACGCGGCTTCGGCCCAGCGGCTGCGGCTGAGCGTGACCGGCACCTGACCATCGCGGGCCATCGCCGCCGTCTCGATCTGCACCTCCAGTGCGATGTCGATCGCTCCGGCGGCCCGGTTGGCGTCGTTGTCGAGGTAAGGCAGCGGCTGCGGATCGCCCTCGGGCCGCGTGAACGGCACACGGAACGGCGCCAGCGCGGCCATCGTGACGATCCACGGTGACAGCGTCGTCGCGAAATTCTTCGACAGGAACGGCCCGAGCGGCTGGTATTCCCACGCCTGCACGTCCCGCGCCGACCAGTCGTTGAGCAGCACGACACCGAACAGGTGCGACTCCGCGCGGTCGATGGACACCGGCTCGCCGAGTGCGTTGCCGGTGCCAACGATCAGGCCGAGTTCCAGCTCGAAGTCCAGCCGCCTGCACGGGCCGAACTGCGGCACGGTGCTGCCCGGCGGCAAGGTCTGGCCCATCGGGCGGCGGAAGGTCTGGCCGCTGACGCCGATCGACGATACGCGGCCGTGGTAGCCGATTGGCACCCACTGGTAATTCGGCAGCAGCGGGTTGTCCGGGCGGAACAGCTTGCCGACGGTCGTCGCGTGGTGGATGCCGGTGTAGAAGTCGGTGTAGTCGCCGATCGTGCAGGGCACCGCGAATTCGAGCGCCGATTGCGCGATCAGGCACGGCGCCAGCGCCGCTTCGGCCGGGCTGCCCGCGGCCAGCGCCCGCGACAGCGACTCGCGCACCAGTTGCCAATCGGCCGGACCCCGCGCCATGAAGGCGTTCAGGTCACCGCGTGCCAGCGGTGCGAGCGCGGCGGCCTGTGCGTCGGTGTGCTTGGCGGCGTTGACGGCTGCGGCGAGGTCCAGCGCCTGATCACCGATCGCCACCACGATCCGCCACGGCTCGTCCGTCCCGCGGCGGCGGGCACGGGCATAGGGCAGGTTCTGGATCGGGAAATCGGCCGCGCCGTCATTGGCGGATTCGACCCAACTGCGCAGGGCGGGGTCGTGGGTGGCGTCGAGGTGGGTGAGGTTCATGGGGCAGTGGAGTCCGGGGTGACGCCGTGGCGTGCGGCGGCCATCGCCTCGCGCAGCACGGCCAGGTCGCCGATGTGGTTGGCCAGCAGCAGGACCAACCGGGCGTTGACGAGGCGGCTCGTGTCGTCGTCGAGGCCGCGGTGGGTGTCGATCAGCAGGTCGTAGAAATCGTCGCCGGGCGTGTAGGCGCGCAGCGGGGCGGGTGAGCCGGCGCCGAAGTTTGGCTGGGTCTGGAGTCGGTTCATGGTGTGTGGCTCAGGCTCAGGCGTTGCCGGTGGCACGGGCCACGGCAGCACGCACGGCGGCGGGATCGGGGCTGTGCCAGCGGGCGGCGACGATCTGGTCCGGGCGGATCAGGCAGGCCGTGCCGGGCCGTGCGTCGTAGCGCCGCGCCGCGATGCCTTCGGCGGGCAGGTGGAGCGTCCGTACCGGGATTGCATCGCCGGCCAGCGCATCGAATGCCGATGTGCCTGCATCTCCGAACAGCAGCAACACGAAGCCGTTGCCCGTGTGCGCCAGCAACCAGCCGTCATGGCCGTCCACCGTGACCGGCGCATCGTCCATCGGCGCACCCGGCGTCATCCGGCCGCTGAAGGTGTCGCCCGCACCGTCCGGCGTGGACAGCGGCGAGCCGCGGTGGTGCGTCGGCACCGACAGCCGGCCCGAGTTGACCAGCGCCCGGGCGAAGGCGTGGTCGTTCGCCAGCGTCAGCACCGCGTTGCGGATGTCGCGTGATGCCTGGCTCTTGGGCGTCATGAAGTCGGTCGAGCGGGTCGAATTGAGCAGGTTTTCATTCGCCGCCTCGCCGCGCTCGGTGTCGTAGGTGTCCAGCAGCGCCTCGGGCGCCCGGCCGTCGATCACCAGCTTCAGCTTCCACGCGAGGTTGTCCGCGTCCTGGATGCCCGAGTTCGCGCCCCGCGCCCCGAACGGCGACACCTGGTGCGCCGCATCGCCGACGAACAGCAGCCGCCCATGCCGGAAATCCGCCATGCGCCGGCACTGGAAGGTGTAGACGCTGACCCACTCCAGCGTGAACGCCCGATCCGGCCCCAGCATCGCCCGGATGCGCGGGATGACCTGTTCGGGCTGCTTCTCGTGTTCGGGGTCGGCGTCCCAGCCGAGCTGGAAGTCGATGCGCCAGACGTTGTCGGCTTCGCGGTGCAGCAACACGCTCTGGTTCGGGTGGAACGGCGGGTCGAACCAGAACCAGCGTTCAGCGGGGAAGTCGGCCTTCATCACCACGTCGGCGATCAGGAAGCGGTCCTGGAAGACCTTGCCGTCGATGTCGAGTCCTAGCTGGCGGCGGATCGGACTGCGGGCGCCGTCGGCGACGACCAGCCAGTCGGCGTGCAGTTGATAAGCACCGTCGGATGTTTCCACGTCGATCAGTGCGCCACTGCCATCCCCGTCACCGGTGAGGGGCGTCACCCGCGTGACCTTGCTCAGCC
>JBEANV010000545.1:0-2582 GCA_041165285.1 Pseudomonadota bacterium
GGGCGCTTCGTCGTCGGCATCTACAACCAGACGCCCGACGAGGCGCCGATCGGCCATTTCTACCGCATCGGCTGCACGGACGGGGCGCTGACCGTCGAGCGCCTGCCGCTGCCGAAGATCGGTGTGGCCAACAGCCTCGCCTTCAGCCCGGACGGCACGCGGCTGTATTTCACCGACTCGCCGACGCGGCAGATCTGGTGCGTCGAATACCACGCCGACGGGCGGCTGGGCGAGCCGCGGCCGTTCGTGAAGCTCGGAGCGCACGAGGGGTATCCGGATGGTTCGACGGTCGATGCGGAGGGCGGTTTGTGGAACGCGCAGTGGCGAGGGAACTGCGTCGTGCGCTATGACGCGGAGGGGCGCGAGACGGATCGGCTGGCCTTGCCGGCAAGTCAGATCACCTGCCCGGTGTTTGGCGGGGCGGGGATGGACGAGTTGTTCGTGACCTCGGCGCGGGCGGGGGTCACGGCGGAGGAACTGGGAGGGGAACCGGCGGCGGGTGGGGTGTTTCGGGTGCGGGTGGGGCGACGTGGCCTCGCGCCGCATCGATTCAAGGCGTGATCGCAGACGCCAGCGCCTGCTCCAGATCCCCCACCAGATCCTCCACCGCCTCCAGCCCGATGCACAGCCGCACCAGCGTCCCGCGGTACGGCGTCGCCAGCGAGCGGATCGACGCACTGCGGTACGGCACCGCCAGACTCACCGGCCCGCCCCACGACCAGCCAATGCGGAACAGCCGCAGCGCATCGACGAAGGCATCGACCTGTGCGGCGCTGTAGGCGGGATCGAACTCGACCGTGACCAGCCCGGCCGCCGCCGAACACAGCCCCGCCCAATGCGCGTGGCCCGGCGAGTCCGGCAACGCCGGGTGCAGCACACGCACGAATTCGTCCCGGCCCTGGCACCACGCGGCGATGCGCCGGCCCGCAGCATCCTGCGCCGCGTAGCGCAGCGCCAGCGACGGCAGCGAGCGCAGCACCGTCTCGACATCGTTCACGCCGACACACAGGCCGAGCCGGCTGTGGCACAGGGTCAGGCGCTGGTACAGGCGCTCGTCGCGACACGCCACCGAACCCATCAGCACGTCCGCGCCGCCGGACGGGTACTTGGTCAGCGCATGCACCGTCACGTCCACCGCCAGACCATCGCCGAGGTCAAAGGCGTTGAACGCGATCCCGGCGCCCCAGGTGTTGTCCAGCGCGATCACCGCCTGCGGCGCCTGCGCCCGCACGCCGCGCACCAGCGTGCGCAGATCCGGAAACTCCAGCGTCACCGAGCCGGGTGCCTCCAGCCAGACCAGCCTGGTCTGCGGTGTCAGCGCCGCGAGCAGCGAGGCCGGCTCCATCGGGTCGTACACCCGGTGCGTGATGCCCCACTGCGCCAGTTCATGGCTGGCAAAGCTGCGGCTCGGGCCGTAGACGTTGTCGGGCAGCAGCAGCTCGTCGCCGGACACCAGCAGCGCCATGTCCACCAGCGTGATCGCCGCCAGCCCGCTCGGGGCGAGGATGACGTGCTGCGCGCCTTCGAGCGTGGCGAGCCGCGCTTCGAGCGTGAAGGTCGTCGGGGTGCCGTGCAGGCCGTAGGTGTAGGCGCTCTTGTCCACCCAGCGCCGTTCGCGCAGTGCCGCCACGCTGGGGAAGAACACCGACGACGCCTTGAACACCCCCGGCGGCAGCGCGTCGAACTCGGCCGGCGCGGTGTACGGGTGATGGATCAGGTCCGTCGTCAGCCGGTCGCTCACAACAGTTCACCCACCAGGTCGTGCCCCGAGGTGCCGACGATCCGCACCCGCGCGAAGTCGCCGACCTTCATCGTCTTCGATGCCTTGGTCGGCGGCAGGATCTTCACCGTGCCGTCGATCTCGGGCGCATCGGCATACGTGCGCGCCACGCCGCCCTTGCGGCCCATCGACGGCGCGCTGTCCACCAGCACCTGCATGGTCGAGCCAACGCGGCGCTGCAGCTTGGCCGTCGAAACCGCTTCGGCCACCGCCATGAAGCGGGCGCGGCGCTCCTCGCGCACGGCGTCCGGCAGCGCGCCTTCCAGCGCATTGGCGGGCGCCCCTTCGATCGGCGAGTAGGCGAAGCAGCCGGCGCGGTCGATCTGCGCTTCTTTCAAAAAGTCGAGCAGGTACTCGAACTCGGCTTCGGTCTCACCGGGGAAACCGGCGATGAAGGTCGAACGCACGACGATCTGCGGGCAGGCCTCGCGCCACTTCAGCAGGCGCTCCAGGTTGCGCTCGCCGCTCGCGGGCCGCTTCATGCGCTTGAGCACGTCCGGATGCGCGTGCTGGAACGGCACGTCGAGGTAAGGCAGCACCAGGCCCTCGGCCATCAGCGGCAGCACCTCGTCGACGTGCGGGTAGGGGTACACATAGTGCAGCCGCACCCACGCCCCATAGGGCTTGGCCAGCTCACCGAGCTGTGCCACCAAGTCCAGCATGCGCGTCTTGATGGGCTTGCCGTCCCAAAAGCCGGTGCGGTACTTGACATCGACCCCGTAGGCCGAGGTGTCTTGGCTGATGATGAGCAGCTCTTTGACACCGCCTTCGAACAGCGCCCGGGCTTCGTTGAGCACGTCAC
>JBEANV010000546.1:0-2771 GCA_041165285.1 Pseudomonadota bacterium
ACCGCCTGCTGCACAAGACCTTCATCACGCCGATCGACCGCGAGCAGATCCACGGCCTGATCAACGCGATGGACGACATCCTCGACCTGCTGCAGGACACCTCCGAGACGATGTCGCTCTATGACGTGCGCCACATGACCGAGGACGTGCTGCGCCTGAGCGAGCTGTCGGCCAAGTGCTGCGAGCGGGTAGCGCACGCGGTGACGCTGCTGTCCAAGCTCAGCCAGAGCAGCGTGGCCGAGGCCACCATCAAGACCTGCGAGGAGATCGACCGGCTGGAGTCGGACGCCGACCGCGTCATGCGCTCGGCGATGTCGCGCCTGTTCCGCGAGGAGCAGGACATCCGCGAACTGATCAAGCTCAAGGCGATCTACGAGCTGCTGGAGTCGATCTCCGACAAGTGCGAGGACGTCGCCAACCTGATCGAGGGCATCGTCCTCGAAAATTCCTGAGCACGCGGAGTCCACGCACATGGACGGCGTACAGGTCAGTTTCTGGGTGATTGCCATGCTGGTGGTGCTGGCGATCGCCTTCGATTTCATGAATGGTTTCCACGACGCGGCGAACTCGATTGCCACGGTGGTGTCGACGGGGGTGCTCAAGCCACAGCAGGCGGTGCTGTTCGCCGCGTTTTTCAACGTGGTCGCGATCTCGATCTTCCAGCTCAAGGTGGCGGCCACCGTGGGCAAGGGCATTGTCGAGCCGGGCATCGTGGACCACCACGTCGTGTTCGGCGCGCTGATCGGCGCGATCGCCTGGAACGTGGTGACATGGCTCTACGGCATTCCGTCCAGCTCATCGCACGCGCTGATCGGTGGCATCGTCGGCTCGGTGATTGCCAAGGCGGGCATCACGGCGCTGATTGGCACAGGGGTGTGGAAGACGGTGGCGTTCATCTTCGTGTCGCCGGCGCTGGGGTTCCTGCTCGGCTCGTTGCTGATGGTGGTCGTGGCGTGGGTCTGTCGGCGTACACCGCCCCTGCGGGTCGACAAGTGGTTCCGGCGGCTGCAACTGGTGTCGGCCGGCCTTTACAGCCTGGGCCATGGCGGCAACGACGCGCAGAAGACCATCGGCATCATCTGGATGCTACTGATCGCCACCGGCTACTCGCAGGTTGGCGACAAGATGCCGCCGAGCTGGGTGATCTGGTGCTGCTATGTCGCGATCGGCCTGGGCACGATGTTTGGCGGCTGGCGCATCGTCAAGACCATGGGCCAGAAGATCACCAAGCTCAAGCCGGTGGGGGGCTTCTGCGCCGAGACGGGCGGGGCGATCACGCTGTTCCTGGCGACGGCCCTGGGCGTGCCGGTCTCGACCACGCACACGATCACCGGAGCCATCGTCGGCGTCGGCTCCGTGCAGCGTGCATCGGCCGTGCGCTGGGGGGTGGCGGGCAACATCGTGTGGGCCTGGATCTTCACGATTCCCGCATCGGCCACCGTGGCCGCGATCGCCTACTACGCGGGTACCCGCCTGTTCTGATCGGATGCCTCAGCGGCTGATCTGGTGCGCGGCTTCGACCTGGGCCTCGAAGTAGCGTTGCAGCGTGAAGGTGATCGACGACAGCAGCAACGTTGCGCCGATCAGCAGTGCAGCGATCACGCCGAGCACCGCGCCCCAGCCGCCCGCAGGTGAACCCTGGCCTGCAGGGGCGCCGGGATTGTGGCGGGCGTCCCATCGCTCGTCGCTGCTCAGGCCGCAGAGGATGGCCGCGAGCATGCCGGCGACGATCGACAGGCCTCCCAAGGGCAGCAGCCAGGGGGCCGCCGTGTCATCCAGACCGAACGCCAGCATGCGCTGCACGCCAGCCATGCCGAGCAGTGTCATCGGCACATGCACCCAGCCCCACATATCGCGCAGACCGTGCAGATAGAACCGGTGCAGCCCGAAGCCGCCTCCCACTACCGCGAGCCATGTCGCCAGCGTCTTCGATTTCACGGCGCTCATGTCGAGGCTCCAGGTTGGTCAGTGGTCGGGGCCAGCGTGTCGCCTGCACCCAGCATGCGTTGCATCATCACAACATCGAGCCAGCGGTCGAATTTCCAGCCGACCGAGCGCATGACGCCCAGCGTCTCGAATCCGCAGGCCCGGTGGACACCGACGGAGCCATGGTTGTCCGAGTCGCCGATCACCGCGAGCAACTGCCGCGCCCCGAGCGCCGTGCAGCGCGCGACCAGCTCCACCAGCAGCAGCCGGCCCAGGCCCAGGCGGTGGGCGCGCGGCGACAGGTAGATCGAATCCTCCAGCGCGTAGCGCCAGGCGGGGCGGGCACGGAAGTGGTTGGCGTAGGCATAGCCCAGTACCTCGGGGCCACGGCCGACGTCGTGTTCGACGACGATCCAGGGCAGGCCCTTGCCGAGCACGTCGGCACGGCGTCGGGTCATCTCTTCCTGGTCGGGCGGGTCGATTTCGAAGGTGCCGGCGCCGTGTTCGACATTGGCGGCATAGATCTCGGTGATGGCCTGCAGGTCAGCATCCTGACTGGGGCGGATCGTGGGAGCGTTCATGGGGGTCTGGGAAAGTTTATAATCCGCGGTTTTCCGACGACGGCTGAACGGCAGCATGCCACGCAGCGCGATCTAACGGGGTCGGGAAGAATGTGGTTGTCGCTTGCAGGTCTCAGGAAATCTTCTGGTCTTCTGGTCTTGCGCACGGCATTGTCTGATCTGCTGGCCTGAGTGTCTCCTGGTCGCGTGGGTCTCTGGTTTTGCCTTCTATACCTTTGATCAAGGAAACATCATGGTCGTGATTCGTCTTTCCCGTGGCGGCGC